>SCTE01000348.1 GCA_004298915.1 Chloroflexota bacterium
CGGGGCCCGGCAAGCGTGCCGAATACGACCAGGACGAGGCGCACCACGACACCACGGCCTGGTTCGAGCAATAGCCGGCAACCGGTGACCGATGTCGCGCTCGATGCATGATCCGGCGCTGCCCGCGACCCCGGTCGCCTATGCCGGGGAGCCGGGCGCCTTCGCCGAGGACGCGGTGCTCGCCGCATTCGGGGACGTTCCGCGGACGGCGGTCGGCAGCTTCCGTGACGTCTTCGCCGCGGTCACCGATGGCTCCGCCGGCGCGGGTCTCCTCCCGATCGAGAACCTGCTCAACGGGACGGTCCGCGAGACCTTCGACCTGCTCCTCGAGTTCGACCTGCGCGTCGTCGGCGAGGTCGTCGTGCCGGTTCGGCTGTGCCTCGCCGCGCTCGCGGGTCAATCACTCGATGACATCGTGCGCGTCTACTCGCACATCCAGGCGCTCGGTCAGGCCGAGGCGTTCCTCCGCTCGCGGGCGTGGACCACGCTGACCACGTACAACACCGCCGGTGCCGGCAAGATGATCCGCGACAACGCGGAGCGCGGCGCCGCGGCCGTCCTGTCGCCGCGCGCGGCAACGCTGTTCGATCTCGAGATCCTTGCCGACGACATCCAGGGGTCAGTCGACAACCGGACGCGCTTCCTGGTCGTGGCCCGGGACGGCACGGGCGATCCATCCGCGGCGCCCGCCGAGGGACCCCGTCGCACCACCCTCGCCTTTGCCGTTCGCAACGAGCCCGGGGCGCTCCTCCGGGCGCTCGAGGCGTTCGCCTCGCGCGGGGTCAACCTGTCGTCCCTCGAATCGAGGCCGAGCCGGCGCGTCGCCTGGGAGTACGTGTTCTGGGCCGATGTGGACGCCGATGGTGCGGATGCCGACTGCGCGGCGGCGCTGGCGGACCTCACCGCCGCGTCGACGATGGTCCGGGTGTTCGGGAGCTACCCTCGCGCATCGGCCTCCCTCGGCGCCTGAGGCAGGCATGAAGAACGGCCCGCCGTTGCCGGCGGGCCGTTCTTCAGGTTCGAGGCCTGGTCAGATGGCGCTGGCGCAGTGCATGCACTTCGACGCGTCAACCGCATTGTCCTGCCGGCAGTAGGGGCAATTCTTCGTTGGCGCGGGTGGGGCGGCCGGCGCCTCCTTGATGAGCGTCTTGCCGACCACGAACACGACCGCCGCGATCACGATGAAGTTGATGACGGTCTGGACGAACGTGCCCCAGTTGATGGTCACCGCGGGGGTGTCGCCGACTGCGTCCTTGAGCGTGATCACCAGGCCGGTGAAGTCCACGCCCCCGAGGAGGACGCCGATCGGCGGCATGATGATGTCGTTGACGAGGGAGTTGACGACATTGCCGAGCGCGATGCCGATGATGACGCCGACCGCAAGGGCGAGCGCATTGGTCTTGAGCAGGAATGCCTTGAATTCGGCCATCATCTGACCAGTTCCCTTCCCGTGCATGGGTTGGGCGGGTCGCACGCGACCCGCCCAGTGGTGATCGGCCGGGGGCAAGGTCAGTGGCTGACCAACTTGGGCAGCTTCTTCGCCTGCTCGATCCAGCCCTCGATCGTGGCCTGCGACGGGACGCGGCGGACGGTGTTCGGGCGGGCCG
Source organism: Chloroflexota bacterium (assembly GCA_004298915.1). Taxonomy (GTDB): domain Bacteria; phylum Chloroflexota; class Limnocylindria; order Limnocylindrales; family CSP1-4; genus UBA5189. The sequence continues at coordinate 1,608 of SCTE01000348.1, forward strand.
CGTCGAGTTCCTGGAAGGTCTGGGCGAGATTCGCCGCGTTGCGCTGGGCGAGCTCGGCTGGGGAGTCGACGCCGGCCGCCTCGAGGAGGTCCGAGTACTCGGATCCGACACCATCGATGCGCATGAGATCGACGTGGTTCGTCCACTCGAGGATGAGCTTGCCGCTGATCCCGGTCATGTTCGCGACCTTGTCGCGGCTTGTCGATGTGGCACCGGCCATGAGCATGTCGTCGGTGGTGTTGATGCCGGCTTCCTTGAGTTTGGCCGCGTAGGCGGGCCCGATGCCCTCGACGTCTTCGATGTTCATGGGATCTCCTCCTTGCAACGGGCGTTCGGCGAGCCCGGGTACGGCGGGACGACACCCTCATTCGGGGCCTTCGATGATACCCTCGACGAGCGCCGCCGACGACCCCAAAGCAACGGAGGAACGCGTGTCCGACGCCTTCGCAGCCGCGATCCGAGCGGCGTACGAACTGAAGCCGGGCGAGCCCGCGATCGTCCTCGGCAGTGCGATGCACGAGGGCGAGCTCGTGAACGAGCCGCGCGTCCAGATTCCCCTCGCGATGCTCAATCGCCATGGCCTGATCGCCGGCGCCACGGGGACCGGCAAGACCAAGACGCTCCAGGTCATGGCCGGCCAGCTGTCGCAGCTGGGCGTTCCCGTGTTCGTCGCCGACATCAAGGGCGACGTGACCGGAATGGCGGCGCCGGGTGACGCCTCGAACCCGAAGATCCAGGAGCGCTGCGCGTCGATGGCGTTCGACTTCCAGGTCCGCGCCCATCCCGTCGAGTTCTTGTCCCTGTCCGGCGCCCGCGGTGCCCAGGTCCGGGCATCGGTCCATTCGTTCGGACCGGTGCTCCTCGGGAAGGTGCTGGACCTCAATCCCACCCAGACCTCGATCCTCGCCCTGATCTTCAAGTACTGCGACGACAACGACCTCGCGCTGCTCAACCTCGACGACCTGATCACGACGCTCAAATTCCTGTCATCGGACGAGGGCAAGCCGATCCTCGCCGACTACGGCGGGATGTCCGCGGCGAGCGTCGGGGTGCTGCTGCGCTCGATCGTCGTCCTCCAGCAGGCCGGTGCCGACATCTTCTTCGGCGAGCCGGAATTCGATGTCCGCGACCTGCTGCGGACGACGCCCGATGGCCTGGGCATCGTGTCCCTCCTCGAGCTCAGCGACGTCATGACCCAGCCACGCCTCTTCTCCACGTTCATGCTCTGGATGCTCGCCCAGCTGTATGAGTTGCTGCCCGAGGTCGGCGACCTCCCGAAACCCAAGCTGTGCTTCTTCTTCGACGAGGCGCACCTGCTGTTCCACGACGCGTCCGATGCGCTCATGGAGCAGATCGAGCGGACGGCCCGCCTCATTCGATCGAAGGGCGTCGGGGTGTACTTCGTGACGCAGGCCCCGACCGACGTCCCAGCCTCGGTTCTGTCGCAGCTCGGCAACCGGGTCCAGCATGCACTCAGGGCCTTCACGCCCGACGACGCCGATGCACTCCGCAAGACTGCCCGGACCTTCCCGATGACCGACTTCTACGACGTCGAGCGGACGATCACCTCGCTCGGGACCGGCGAGGCGCTGGTCACGGCCCTCTCGCCGAAGGGCGTCCCGACGGCCCTGGCCGCGACGCGCCTGATCCCGCCGGACTCGCTGATGGCCGCGATCGATGACGCCACGTTCCGGACCATCGTCGGCGGGAGCCTGCTCGCCACGAAGTACGGGAAGACGATCGACCCGGTGAGCGCCCACGAGATCATCACGAGCCGGCTCGCGGCCGCTCGCCAGGCGGCCGAGGCCGCGGCGGCCTCGGCTGCGACAGCCGCCGGCGTGCCGGCCCCGACCGCCACGGGCGGCGGACTCATGACGCCGGCCCAGCAGCGCCGGGCCATCGAGCAGCAGGCGCGCGAGATCGCCCGGGCGCAGAAGGAAGCGGAGCGCCAACGCAAGGCCGAGGCACGAGCGAAGGCGGCCGCCGAGCGGCAGCGCCTGAGGACGATCGAGACCGGCGTTCGGACAGCCGGTCGGGTCGTGACCTCCAGGGCCGGCCAGAACCTGATCCGCGGCATCTTCGGGACCCTGTTCGGCGGCGGCAAGTAGCCGGGATCAGCGATCCGCGTCTGGCGCGGGGACCTTCTCCAGCGACGAGCCCGGCAACCTGCAAGGTCATGGTCCTTCTGGCTCAGGAGGCTGGGACCTTCTGCCCATCGACACGATGCACCGGCCCGGTAGCGTGATCCACCGAACTTATTCCGGAGTTACCGATGCACAATGCACGGCGGAACTGGCGGATCTTGGTTGTCGCCGGTCTCGTCCTCATCGGGGGGATGGCCAGGCCACCGGCGGTCACTGCGGCCAATTGCTCGGTCGCACCGCACAAGGTCGCCCTTAGCGGTGGGTCCGCGTCGCCGGGCTCCGGTTCGACCGCGACCACGTTTCGGTTCACGGTGACGTACTCGGATACGAAGGGTTGTCCACCGAACATGATCACGGTCGTCATCGGGGGGATCGCGCATCCGTTGTCGCAGGTGAGCGGCTCCCTCGCTGGGGGAGCGACCTTCAGCGCCGACCTTCGGCTGCCTGCCGGCCGCTGGAGCTACGAGTTCCAGGCATCGAGCGGCGGAGGGGCCGGCCAATCCGTCACGCTGGCGACGGTGTCGCCGTCGGTCGTCTCGGTCCTACCGGTGGCGCCGGCTCCCACTCCGGCCCCGACCCGGGCCCCGACTCCGCCGCCGACGCCCATTCGAACCTCGCCGCCAACGCCGTCGCAGCCGGCCGTTCCAACCTCGATCCCGACCGGCGCCGTCAGCTCAGGTAGCCCTCGGCCGACCCCGGTCGTCGCCCCACCGAGCCCCGGGGCGTCAGGCGGTGCTCCCGGCGCGACACCAGGCGGATCCACGAACGGATGGAGCGATCGGGGATCCCGGCCCGAATTCGCAGGGGTGGCCATTCGTCGCGTTCCCGTGTCAACGCAACCCCCCGATCACCGTCCAAACGACGCACTTGGCGTCGGACCGATAGCCGGACTGGCCATGACGCCCAGGCCCGTCGTAGCCCTCGGTGTGGCGGGGGTCGGGACCATCTGGGGGATCGGATTCTTCATCGTCCTGCGCCGTCGCTTCGTCGACCCGGCCGGTTACCGCGAGTCCGAGATTGTCGTCCCCCGCCAGGCTCGTGCCGCGAACCACGACAGCGGATCGACGGATCCTCAAGGGTGGCCGACGTCCGCCACGGCTCTCGGGCCGGAGGTCGCGACCGACGAGCCGGACCCGATCCGGGCCACGAACGGGCCCGGGGCGCACTGGGGTGGGGCACACGAGACCGGCGTGAAATTCCAGGATCCGCCGGCGCCCGGGGTGGTCCGCCGCCTGGTCAGCTCCAGGCTCGTTCCACTTCGCGCCGCTCCTGGCGAGCTTGGTGGGGTCGTTGCCGGCCGCCTCGATGTCGGCGACGAGGTCGAGGTGGTGCGCCACGAGGGCCCATACAGCCTGGTCCGGACGCCATCCGGCGCTGAAGGTTGGGTCCTGGCGCTAGCGATCACCAGTCTCGTCCCGGCGGGCGCGCCGTCAGCGGCACCGACCGCCATCGATCCACCCAGCGACGATGAGCGCCCGGCCACGACGAAGGCGTCAGAGGGACGTCGTTGGCGGTCGGGGCGTCGTCGATCATGAACGCCAGGCCGATGTCGGTCATGGGCAGCCGCGCCGATTCGCCCGCGGAGCTGAGCGACCTTCGCTCGCGGATATCCATGGCGCTTGGCGTGATGTTCGGGCTCGTGATGCTGGCTGCCGGCCCATTCATCGATTGGCCGTTCGGTCGGGACGGCTGGATCAGCCGGCTGGTCCTGCTCGCGGTCGTGCTTCCACCGATGATGATCGTGCTGGCGCGGTCGGTCTTCGCCGCCGCGGTGCGACTGAACGACGGCCGGGCTGAGCTCCGCGACCTCTATGAGCGGGCGCGACTGGACTCGCTCATTGATCCCCTGACCGGACTTGGCAATCACCGTGCCTTCCAGGAGGAACTCGCGCGTCAGGTCGAACAGTCGCGCCGTGGCTCGACGCCGCTGTCACTGGTCCTCATCGATCTCGATGACCTCAAGCAGGTCAACGACGAGCTCGGCCACGCGGGCGGGGACGCCCTGCTCGCGGCCACCGGCCGCCTGCTCGGATCAGACGCACGCCGCGGCGACCGGGCGTTCCGGATCGGCGGCGACGAGTTCGTTCTGCTGCTGCCGGGAACCGACGGCAACAGCGCTGCGCTCTCTGCGCGACGCATCCTGGGAGCAGCCCTCGAAGGCGCCACCACTGGCGAACACGGACGGCCCTTTTCCTTCTCCGCGGGCGTCTCAACGTTCCCGGAACCGAGCACGAATGGGGCTCGCCTGTTCCGTCATGCGGACGCGGCCCTGTATTGGTGCAAGCGCCACGGCCGGACCGACGTGCAGGTCTACGACGCCAAGCGACACGGCCAGGCGGGCGACGAGCGCAATTCGCTCGAACTGGCGGCCGCCGTCGTCGCGGTCGCCACGAACAAGTCGCTCAATGC
>SCTE01000349.1 GCA_004298915.1 Chloroflexota bacterium
GCCTCCGACTGCCCGCCCATCTGGGCATCTTCCTGGGGCTGGCGGCGGGTGGCTATGCCGTCTGCCTCGCTGCCGTCACCAGCCTGCAGTCATCGACCGAGGCCCGGATCGCTGCCGACAGGGCCCCGGCCCTCGCGACGATCCGCATGGTCCAGGCCGATCACGCCCGACTCGAGCAGCGCCTGGAATCGGCACGTGCCGCCTACGCGGCGGCCGCGGAGGCGTACCGTGTGAGCGGCTCGGGCCTGGCAACCATGGAGGCGAAGTTGAGCGAGCTCGCGACGCTCATGACGGAAATCAACGGCACCGCATCGTCATTGCCGGCCACCGTCAAGCTGCCGTCGGTCAGGGGGAGCGTCGGCGGCCGTTCGGCCCCGGCGGTCCACGCCACGACCACTGCCTCGGGCGGGTGACCCAGACGGACCCGGAGCCACTCGTCGTTCGCGCCGGTCGTGCGCTCGGCTCCCCACTCCGACTGACGGTCGCGGGCTCGGACGCCGTCGCCGATCGAGCCTGGGCGCTCGTGGAGCGCGTCTTCGCCGAGGTCGATCTCGCGATGTCCCGGTTTCGCGATGACAGCGCCCTGACGGCACTCAATCGGCGATCGCCGGAAGCGCTTCACGACGTTCCGCGCATGCTCACGCAGGCACTCGTGGCGGCAGACCGCGCGACGCGCGTCACGGGCGGGGCCTTCGATCCGCGGATCCTCGACGCGCTCGAGCGGATCGGCTACGTCGGGGTGCCCCAGGGTCCAGCGGTCGGTTCGGATCATGGCGCCACCCTGGACGCAGGCCGTCCTCGTGCGGCGGCCCCGACGAGGCTCCTGGATCGGACCGGCCGCCACGGATCGATCGCCCTGCCCGTGCCGGTGGATCTCGGCGGAATCGGCAAGGGCCTCGCGCTGCGCTGGTCGGCCCGCCAGCTCGATCGGCGTCTTGCGAGCCGCGCCGGGGGCGGCAGGGCCGGCGCGTTGCCCGGCTTTCTGCTCGATGCGGGTGGCGACATCGTCGCCCGGGGAGCGCCCGGGCCATCCGAACCCTGGGCGGTCGGGATCGAGAATCCCGGCGAGGCGGGCAGCCCGCTGGCCGTGGTCCGGATCGACGACCACGGGGCGATCGCAACCTCGTCGATCGGACGGCTTCACTGGCTGGTCGACGGGCGGACGGTCCATCACCTTATCGATCCCCGAACCGGCGAGCCCGGCGGCGAGGGCCTCCAGGCGGTCACGGTGGCGGCGACGGATCCGGCCTGGGCCGAGGTGTGGTCCAAGGCCCTGTTCCTCGAGGGGGCGGCCCGGATTGCCGGAGCGGCGCGCCGCCTCGATATCGCCGCGTGGTGGGTGACGACAGCCGGCCAGCTGGAGATGACGCCGGCCGCTCGCCAGCGAACGACATGGGTTGCCGCCGAGGCCTGAGTCAGTCGAGTCCTGGATCGGGACGGAGCGGCGGCCAGAGGTCGAGGATCGGCCGGCCGTTCATGCCCAGCGTCAGGGCGATCTCGCCGGCGTGATATGCATCATGGGTGATCAGGCGCAACAGGACGGACTGTCGGGTGTGCATCTGGGGTCGGCTCGTGCCGATGTCGCGTGGGAACGCCTCGTCGAGCATCGGCAGCGTCCAGCGATCCAGGCAGCCATCGATGACGCTCGAGGTCGTTTCGAGCGCCCCGACGATCTCCTCGACGGATCGCGGCGAACCGAGGTCATCCTCCCAACCCAGCGGGGCCAGCGGGTCTGGAAACGGCGTGGAGCCGGCGCCGGGCTCCCCGAACACGCCGCACAGCCAGTACACGCGGGCGCCGGCAACGTGTGCGGCAATCGCCCAGATCGGCCAGTGGTCCGGCGCCCCGCGAAGGGAGAGGTCGGCTTCGGTCAGGCCTCGAATCCCGTCGACGATCCGGGTTCGATACTTCGCCCAGTCCGCGTACAGCGGAGCGACCGGCCGGCCGAATTCGGCGCCGCCGGCGCCCGGGTTCGTCATGTCAGGCCGAGATGAACTCGCCGCCGTCGACGCTGATGATCTCGCCGTTGATGAAGTCGGTGCCCTCGCCCGAGAGATTCACGATCGCCGCGGCCACGTCCTGCGGGGTCGTCATCCGGCCGGTCGGGTTGCGCTTCATCGTGATGTCGATCATCGCCTGCGCCTCGGGGATCTTCATGAGCGCCGGCGTGACGGTCACGCCGGCCCTGATCGAGTTGGCGGTCACGCCGGTGCCCTTGCGCGCCAGTTCCATGGCAAGCTGGCGGATATGGCTCTCCAGGGCGGCCTTGGCCGAGGAGACCACGCCGTATGACGGGACGACCCGGCTCGAGCCTTCCGAGGTCATCGCGTAGATCTTGGAGCCCTTGCCCAGGAACCCGCGACGGTACAGGTCCTGGACCCAGTAGACGAGGCTGTTGGCCATGACGTCCTGGGTCATCTCCATCTTCTTGCGATCGACACCGTCCTTCGGATCGTCTGTGATGAACGGCACCAGGCTGCCGAACGCGAGCGAGTGCATGACGACCCGGACGTAGGGGTCGCGACCGGCCGCCCGGGCCGCCGCGAACCTCTCCTCGAGGGCGTCGAGCGCAGCGGCCCGCTTCTCGTCATCGGCGGCGTTCATGTTGACGAACAGGACCTCGCGGCCCTCGGCGGCGAGGTCGGCCTTGAGCTCCTCGACGTGCTGGAGGGCGGCCCGGAAGTCGAGGTGGATGCCGCAGATGTTGTAGCCCGCCTTCGCGAGGGCGCGGGACGTGGCCTCGCCCATGCCGGACGAGGCACCGAGAATGAGCGCCCAGCGCTCGCGCGTGTCGGTCATGGTCGTAGGTCTCCTGGGATGCTGACGCTGGCCGAGTCTACTGCGCGGCCCGCGGATCGGGACGGAACCCATGCATGGCTGCATCGGCCTGGGCTTGTCATCGCCTCGATCGAGGACCACGATGGGCCGGTGGACGCACCCTCGGACCTCGGCGACGCCCGGATCCGGTTACGGCCGATCACCGACGAGGATCGCGAGCCGCTCGGCGCGATCCTCGCCGAGCCTGAGGTCGGTCGCTGGTGGGTCCACGACGACGTCCCGTCCACGCTGGACGGGCTGTTCGAGGACGACGGCGAGGTCCGCATGACGATCCTCGTCGAAGACGCCGTTGCCGGGCTCATCCAGTACGTCGAGGAGACGACGCCCGACTACCGGCACGCCGGGATCGACCTGTTTGCGGGTGCCGCGTGGCAGGGCCGTGGCATCGGGCCCGACGCGATCCGGCTCGTGGCGCGCCATCTGTTCGACGTACGTGGCCACCATCGGCTGACCATCGATCCGGCCGCCGCCAACCTCCGAGCCATCCGGGCCTACGAGAAGGTCGGGTTTCGCCCAGTGGGCGTCATGCGGAGCTACGAGCGCGGTGCCGACGGCACGTGGCACGACGGGCTGCTGATGGACCTGCTGCGCGAGGAATTCGAGGCTTAGGGAACCCTGGACGGGCGCGTCAGATCACTCCCGACGAGCGCAGGTCGGCGATCGACGCGGCGTTGTACCCGAGTTCGCCCAGGACCTCGTCCGAATGCTCGCCGAGCAACGGGGGAGGGGTCCGGACCGATGCCGGGGTTGCGGCGAAGTCAAACGGGCTCCGGACCTGGTCAACCGGCCCGAGCGCCGGATGCACCATCGGCACGCGGGCATCGATGGCGCTGGCCTGGGGCGTCGCGAAGGCCTCGAGGACATCGAGGACTGGACCGGCGGGAACCTCGGCGGCCTCAAGACGCTCGAGCCATGTCGCCGAGGTCGCGGTCACGAGCCGCGCGGCGATGAGCGGCACGAGCTCATCGCGCCGCTCGACGCGATCACCGTTCGTCCGGAATCGAGGGTCGTCGGCCATGTCCGGCAACCCGATGGCATCGCAGAAACGCGGCCACTGGCGCTCGCTGCCGACGCCTACCGCGATGGCCCCGTCGGCGGTCGGGAAGGTCTCGTAGGGGACGATGTTCGGGTGGGCGTTGCCGCGTCGGCCGGGTGCCGTGCCGGTCACGAACGCGTTCTGGGCCTGGTTCGCGAGCACGGCGAGGGTGCTCTGCAGGATCGATACGTCGATCCGCTGCCCGTGGGCCGCCGGTCGCGCGATCAGGCCCGCGAGGACCGAGATCGTCCCGAACAGCCCCGTGACCACGTCGCTGATGGCAACGCCGACCTTCGTCGGGACGCCATGCTGGTCGCCGGTGATCGACATCAGTCCGCCCGTGGCCTGGACGATGAAGTCGTAGCCGGGCTTGCCGGCATCCGGCCCACCGACGCCGTACCCGCCGATGGCGAGGTGCACGAGGTCGGGGTTGAGGGCCTGCAGCGTGTCCTCGTCGAACCCGAGGCGGGCAAAGCCACCGGCGCGGAAATTCTCGACGAGGACATCCCCCCGGCCGATGAGCCGCCGCAGCACCTCACGCCCGGCATCGGCGTGGAGATCGAGCCGCAGGCTCCGCTTGTTGCGATTGACCGACAGAAAATAGGCCGCGGTCCGGGTGCCGGCAGACGCGTCCCCGACCCACGGCGGGCCCCAGCCGCGCGTAGCGTCACCCTCGGGTGGTTCGACCTTGACGACGTCCGCCCCTAGGTCGGCCAGGAGCATCGTGCAATAC
>SCTE01000350.1 GCA_004298915.1 Chloroflexota bacterium
CGCCCACAACGGCGACAATGATCTCGGTGCTCATGGGGCCTTTCAGCTCCCGAACAGCACGATAATCGACGGCCCTTCGTGGGGTCGATCCACGTTCGGATATCCGCAGCCTACACCGCTAGGGCGCGGGAGGCATGTCAAGCATGTGCTCTAACCAACTGAGCTAACCGCCCGGGATCGTGCGGCCCGGCCGGCCCTGCCGCCGAGCGCGCCGCATTCTACCGCACCCGTCGCCGTTGCCAGGCGGGGCCGGTTCGTCGTTCGCCATCGCGATCCTTTGGCGCCGGGCCCATCATGGACTCGATGGACGAACCAGCCGGCTACCAGCTCCTGGACTGCGGTCGCGGGCGACGCCTCGAGGCCTTCGGTCGGCTCGTCGTCGATCGGCCCGCGCCGATGGCCAACGGGTCGCGCCACGGCTCCGCACGCTGGACGGACGCGATCGCGTATCGAGCCGGGCGCGGTTGGGCCAACGCCGAGGGCGCTCGGCCCAAGCTCGTTGCATCTCCCGTCGCGATCGCCGGCGTGACCCTCGAGGCACGGCTGGGATCCGGCGGCCAGGTCGGGCTCTTCCCGGAACACGCCGTCCTTGCTGACTCGCTTCGTCGCTCCGTCCATGCCCGAATCACCCGCGACGGGGCCAAGCCGGCACTGCTGAACCTGTTCGGGCACACCGGCCTCCTGACCCTGGTCGCGGCCCAGGCCGGCGCGAGCGTGACCCATGTCGATGCCTCGCGACCCGCCGTCCAGGCGGCGCGGCACAATGCCGAACGGTCCGGCCTCGCCGACCGTCCCATTCGCTGGATCGTCGATGACGCCATGGCGTTCGTGCTCCGCGAAGCCCGGCGCGGGCGGCGGTACGACGGGTTCATCATCGATCCCCCGTCCTACGGGCACGGGGCGCGCGGCAACGACGATCGCGGCTGGCTGCTCGATCGCGACCTCGGTTCGCTGCTCTCGGCCTGTCAGGCTCTGGCGACCGAGGTCACGTGCTGGATTCTGTCGGCGCATTCCCCCGGTTGGGACGCGAGTCGCATGGCCATGGCCATCCAGGACGCGACCGGCGCGAGGACGCCGTCCGAGCCGGTCGAGCTGGCGATCCACGCGCAATCGGGGGCCGTCCTCGCGCTCGGGTCCGCGGTCCTCCACGATCCCCTTCGGTCCGAGCGGCGATGATGGACCCCGTGATCGCGATCGACAGCCCACGCAATCCGCGCGTCCAGGCCGCCCTGCGGCTGCGCGATCGCGACACCCGCCTCGATCTCGGGCAGACCCTCGTCGACGGGGGCCGCGAGGCCCTTCGCGCCCTGCGCGCCGGCGTCGTCGTCGAGACCGCGTTCGCGTGCCGATCGCTGATCACGGGCGACGAGGCGGTGGAGGCCGTCCGGACCCTCGAGCGCGACGCGGTCCCGATCATCGACGTCAGCGAGCGCGTCCACGATCGGCTCGCGTTCGGGAACCGGCGCGATGGCCTCGTCCTCGTCGTTCGCACGACGAGTGCGGCCCTCGATGCGCTGGAGCCGGGCCCGAACCCGCTGATCCTGGTGACCGAGGATGTCGAGAAGCCCGGCAACCTGGGTGCCATCCTTCGGACCGCGGACGCCGCCGGCTGCGCGGCCGTCATCGCCGTCGGCGGCACCGACCTGTTCAACCCGAACGTGATCCGGGCGAGCGTCGGGACGGTCTTCTCGATGCCCGTCGCGGCCGCGACGGCCGACGAGACGATGGCCTGGCTCGCGGACCATGCCATCCGCCCGATCGCCGCTCGCGGGGACGCGTCCACGACCTACACGGCCGCCGACCTCAGCGGACCGATCGCCCTGGTCCTTGGGAGCGAGGCGGACGGCCTGTCCGATGCGTGGCTCGCCCCCGGCATCGATGGTGTCAGCATTCCCATGGCCGGTAGCGCCGACAGCCTCAATGTATCGGTCGCGGCCGCCGTCCTCGCCTTCGAGGCACGGCGGCAGCGAGACGTGGCACGCGGATGAACGGAGAGCCTCATGGTTGAGCGTCCCAGCGATTTCGTGATCATCGGGGCCGGGCCGGCCGGCGAGGCGGCGGCCCACCTGGCGCTTGCCCGCGGCGCCAGCGTCGCGATCGTGGATCGGCGCTGGTTCGGCGGCAGCTGCCCGCACATCGGCTGCGTGCCATCGAAGTCGCTCCTGCACGGGGCTGCCGAGCATGCGGCCAACGCGGAGCGGTACCCGTGGACGCGAGCCTCGGAGCGACGCGACTACATGGTCAACCGACCGGCCGGCGCGGCCGAACCCGACGACGCCTCGCACGTCAAGTCCCTGCGCGATGCTGGCGCGACCATCTGGCGCGGTACCGGGCGAATCGCCGAACGAGGGGTCGTGGAGGTGGCCCACGACGGGACGACGCACCGACTGGCCGCGACCAATGTCGTCGTGGCGACCGGATCCGAGTCCCGCCGGCCGTCGATCCCGGGCCTCGAGGGCATCGACACCTGGACCAACGAGCAGGCGACGCTGGCCCGCGAGCTGCCGCAATCGCTCCTCGTGCTGGGTGGCGGCCCGACGGGCTGCGAGCTCGCCCAGGTCTACGCCAGGTTCGGCGTGCCGACGACGATCGTCCAGTCCGGCCCGCGGCTGGCTCCGACCGACCACCCCCGCAACTCCGAGGTCATCCTGGCCGCGCTGCAACGCGACGGCGTCGACGTGCGCCTCAACGTTCGCGCGACGGCGGCCCATGCGCGCGGTGGCTCCGACGGTGCCCACCGGATCGACCTGTCCGACGGTTCGCATGCGGATGGGCACGCCATCCTCCTGGCCGTGGGCCGCGTCACGGACCTGTCCGAGATGGGCCTCGAGGCCTACGGGATCGATGCGAGCGGCCGGACACCGTTCGCCCGCGACGGCCGCCTCCGCCTCGCCGACGGCCTGTGGCTCATCGGGGACCCGGCGGGACCCGAGCTTCACACCCACCAGGCGCATTACCAGGGCGAGCTCGCGGTCCGGATGGCCCTCGGCGAGGCGGTCCGTCCCGACTACCGTGCCCTGCCTCGCGCCACGTACATGGATCCCGAGGCCGCATCGGTCGGCCTGACGCTCGAGGAGGCAATCGAGCGCGGGATCGCCGCCGTCGAGTTCGTCGCGGACTTCACGAAGACCGCCAAGGGCTTCTCGGTCGAGGCCGAGCTCGGGCACCTCACGATCGTCGTGGATCGGACGACCCGGACGCTCGTGGGCGCCGCAATGGCCTGCCCTGACGCCTCGGCCGCGATCCACGAGTGCGTCCTCGCGATCCGGGCACGGATCGGGCTCGACGTGCTGGCCGACACCATCCACGCCTTCCCGTCGACCTCGAGGATCCTGAACGGCCTGTTCAACGAGGCCGCGGTCGCCGTGCCAGCCGGTCGCTAGCGCTCGAGGACGACCTCGCCGTCCATCACGACGACCCGGGGCCGAACGGTCGCGAACGACGAGCCCGGGCTGTCCGGCTCGCGGGGTGCGGCCGGGAGCACGATGAGGTCGGCCCGCGAACCCGGCGTCAGGCGCCCGAGATCGAG
>SCTE01000351.1 GCA_004298915.1 Chloroflexota bacterium
GCCGCGCAGCTGGGCCTGCGCGGCCTTCCGGGCCGCGCAGCTGGGCCTGCGCGTGGCGCTCGTGGACGAGGGCAAGATCGGCGGGACGTGCCTCCATCGAGGCTGCATCCCGACCAAGGCGCTCCTCGAATCCGCGGCCTTCGCGGATCGCATCAAGCACGCCAAGGAGTTCGGGCTCGACCTCCCGGGTGAGGCCGTCGTCGACTACGCCCGGATGGCCGCCCGCCGTGACCAGGTCGTGAAGCGGATGTGGACGGGCTTGAAGACGCTCGTCGACAAGAACAAGGTCGCGTGGATCCAGGGCCGCGGCCGCCTCGACGGCCCGACGACCATCCGGGTCCAGATGCACGGCGAAGACGGAACCCCGGGAGCGGGCGGGGAGCGGGTCCTCCAGGCGACCGACGTCATCCTCGCGACCGGGTCGCGGGTCAAATCCCTACCCGGTCTGGAACCGGACGGCAAGCGGATCGTCACCTCCGACGATGTCCTCGCAACGGACACCCTACCGAAGGATGTGATCGTCATCGGTGCCGGCGCCGTCGGGGTCGAGTTCGCCTCGATGTACCACGACCTCGGGGTCGCGGTGACGCTCCTGGAGTACCTCCCGGCGGTCGTGCCGGCCGAGGACCGCGAGGTCAGCCAGTTGCTGGAGCGGAGCCTCGTCCGGCGGGGCATGACGGTCATGACCAGTGCCCGCTTCGACGTGAAGTCGGTCAAGGCCTCGAAATCGAACGTCCGGATCACCGTCGGCCCGGACGGCAAGGAGGCCTCGGAGTTGAGCGCCGAGATGCTGCTCGTCGCCACCGGACGCGCGCCCAACGTCGAGGACATCGGGCTCGAGACCACCAAGGCCGAGCTCGAGCGCGGGTTCGTCAAGGTCGATGGCCGGATGCGGACGAAGGTGCCGCACCTGTACGCGATCGGGGACATCGTCGGTGGGCTCCTGCTCGCCCACACCGCCGCTCACGAGGGGATCGTGGCCGCGCACGTCATCGCCGGCGACAAGGAGGTCCATCCGATCGACTACGTGAAGCAGCCGCGGGCGACCTACTGTCGCCCCGAGATCGCCTCGATCGGCCTAACCGAGCAGCAGTGCCAGGAGCGGGAGATCCCGTACACCGTCGGGAAGGTGCCGTTCCAGGCCATCGCCAAGGCGATCATCGGCGGCGAGTACGAGGGCTTCGCCAAGGTCATCGGGCACCGCGACACGCAGGACACGCTCGGCATCCACCTCGTGGGGCCGCACGCGACCGACCTCATCGCCGAGGCCTCGCTCGCGTTCCAGCTCGACGCGACGCCGTGGGAGATCGGCGGCACGACCCACGCCCACCCGACCCTGTCCGAGATCATCGGCGAGGCGGCCATGGCCGTCGACGGCCGGTCAATCAACTTCTGATCCGGGAGGAGCCACGCGTCCGATGACGACGACCGGCAAGGCGCAGTCGGAGCTCGCAGCCTCGGTCGGTCTCACCGACGCCGATCTCATCGCGATGTATCGGACCGTCGCGCTCGCCCGAGCCGTCGACGAGCGGATGTGGATCCTGAATCGCGCGGGACGCATTCCGTTCGTGATCAGCGGGCAGGGGCACGAGGGCGCCCAGGTGGGCATCGCCTGGCCGCTCGAGCGGAAGAAGGACTGGATCGCGCCGTTCTACCGATCCATCGCCACGTGTCTGACCTTCGGGATGACCGCCCAGGACATCCTCATGGCGCAGTACGCCAAGGCGTCCGATCCCTCATCCGGCGGCCGCCAGATGCCCGGTCACTACGGCAACGCGGAGAACAACCTCGTGTCCCTGTCATCGCCGGTCGCGACGCAGATGCTCCACGCGGTGGGCATCGCCCTGGCGGCGAAGATCCGCGGCACCGGCCAGGTTGCGATGACCTCGATGGGCGAGGGGAGCTCGAACCAGGGCGACGTCCACGAGGGCCTCAACTTCGCGGCGATCCACAAGCTGCCGTTCATCCTCGTCATCGAGAACAATGGCTACGCGATCAGCGTCCCGGCAGATCGGCAGGTTGCTACGCCGGACGTCGCTGACCGGGCGGCCGGCTACGGGATCCCGGGCGTGGTGGTGGACGGCTCCGACGTCCTTGCCTGCTACGCGGCGGCGAAGGAGGCGGCTGACCGGGCTCGTCGGGGCGACGGCCCGACCCTGATCGAGGCGAAGGTCATCCGGCTGACCGCCCACTCATCGGATGACCAGCAGACGAAGTACCGGCCGGAGCAGGAGCTCGCGGGCTTGAAGGCGCTCGATGCCCTGCCGCACTTCCGGTCCCAGCTCGCCGATGCCGGGGTGCTGACCGAGGAGATCGAGGCCGACCTGACCGCTTCGATCAAGGCCGAGGTCCACGCCGCGACCGAGTTTGCCGAGGCCGAGCCGGACCCGGATCCATCAACGGCGATGCGCTGGGTCTACGCCGAGGAGTGGCCGTCGGAGGCGCCGCCGCCATGGGGCCTCGGTGGCCACGGGATGGAGGGCCACGGCGGCCCCGACGATCGATCGGCCGCTGAGGGCGCAACCGACTGATGGCCCTCAAGACGTTCATCGAGGCGATCCGCGAGACCCTCGCCGACGAGATGCGGCGCGATCCGAGCGTCATCGTCCTGGGCGAGGACGTCGGCAAGAAGGGCGGCGTGTTCCTTGCCACGGATGGCCTGTGGGCCGAGTTCGGCGACGATCGCGTGATCGACACGCCGCTGACCGAGTCGCTCATCGTCGGCGCCTCGATCGGCGCTTCGATGAACGGGCTCCGGCCTGTTGCCGAGATCCAGTTCGCGGACTTCATCTTTCCGGCCTTCAACCAGATCCTGTCCGAGGCGGCGAGGATGCGCTACCGCTCGAACAACGGATTCGGGGTCCCGATGACGATTCGCGCCCCGTACGGCGGTGGGGTGCATGGGGCCCTCTACCACTCGCAATCCGTCGAGGCGTTCTTCGCCCATATCCCGGGCCTCAAGATCGTGATCCCGTCCACGCCCTACGACGCGAAGGGATTGCTCCGGTCCTCGATCCGGGACGACGACCCGGTGCTCTTCTTCGAGCACAAGAAGATGTATCGATCCGTCCGAGGTGACGTCCCCGATACCGACTATGTCGTGCCCCTCGGCCGAGCGTCGGTCACCCGCGAGGGTTCGCAGGTCACCGTGATCGCGTATGGCCTGATGGCGCACTACGCGCTCGAGGCCGCCGATGTCGTGTCGGATGAGGGGATCAGCGTCGAGGTCGTCGATCTTCGAACGCTCCGGCCCCTGGACAGGGAAACGGTCCTCCATTCCGTGCGCAAGACCGGCAAGTGCCTCGTCGTCTACGAGGACAACCGGTTCGGGGGCTACGGCGCCGAGGTGGCCGCGATGGTGTCCGAGGAGGCGTTCGACTATCTCGATGGCCCCGTCACGCGGCTGGCCGGACCCGAGGTCCCCGGCGTCCCGTACAACCACGCGCTCGAGGACTGGTTCATGATCAACCCGGAGAAGATCGCCGACGCCATTCGCCGGCTTGCCGCGTATTGACGAGTGGGGAGTCGTCGCCCACCGCGCGAACCCGCGAG
>SCTE01000352.1 GCA_004298915.1 Chloroflexota bacterium
CTCGCCCGAGGCGCTTGAGCTCACCGGAACGGAAATCAACACCCTGCTTGAGGTCAGCCGCTTGAACTGGGCGCTCATCGAGCCGGCGATCTTCGGGACGCTCTTCGAGCGCGGGCTCGACCCAGACCAGCGCGCACAGCTCGGCGCCCACTACACGGACCGTGACGCGATCTGGGCGCTGGTGGAACCGGTGATCGTCCGCCCCCTTCGTCGGGAGTACGCCGAGATGCAGGCGCAGGTCACCAAGTTGCTCATGTCGGGCCGCAAGGTCACGAAGGCAACGCCGCGCGACCAGGACCCCAATGGGGTGTTCGAGGACTTCCTGACCCGCCTACGCGGCGTACGTGTGCTCGATCCGGCCTGTGGCTCGGGCAACTTCCTGATCGTCTCGCTCTGGGCGCTCAAGGATCTCGAGTACGAGGTGATCAACTGGGGCTCGCTCGTCCTCCAGCGGCCGATGCAGATCCCCCAGATCGGCCCCGAGGCAGTCCTGGGCATAGAACTCAACGCCTACGCCGCCGAGCTCGCCCGCGTGACCGTCTGGATCGGCGAGATCCAGTGGATGCTCCGCCACGGCCTCGGCTACCGCCGCGGCCCGATTCTGCAGCGCCTCGACCACATCGAGACTCGCGACGCCCTGCTCGACTTTTCCGAACCGACGAATCCGCGGGAGGCGAAGTGGCCGCCTGCGGAGTTCATCGTCGGAAACCCGCCGTTCCTCGGGAATCGGTTCCTGCGCCGGGGCCTGTCGTCACAGTACACAGAGTCGCTCTGGTCCGTATACGACGATCGACTGCCGCACTCGTCAGACTTCGTTTGCTATTGGCACGAGAAAGCTCGCGCTTCCATTGCGGAAGGTCGCTCACGGCGAGCCGGACTCTTGGCGACGCAAGGTATTCGCGGCCAAGCGAATCGACGCGTCCTGGAACGCATCAGAGATTCAGGAGCGATCTTCTTCGCGCGCTCCGATGAACCATGGGTATTGGCCGGAGCAACGGTTCACATCAGCTTCGTGGGGCAGGACGATGGCTCGGAAACGGACCGGACGCTCGACGGTCGCACGGTCAGCGAGATCAACGCCGACCTTACATCCGGAGTCGATACTTCGAGAGCCAGATCCCTGCGTGCGAATGCCGGAAGGGCATTCATGGGAGACATCAAGGTTGGGCCATTCGACATTGATGAACGTGCGGCCCGCGAGATGCTGATGGCGACGAATCCAGACGGGCGATCCAACCGCGATGTCGTCCGGCCTTGGATGAATGCCTCAGACCTGGTCGGCGTCCGGCGCAGGCGCTGGATCATCGATTTCGGACTCGACATCTCTGAGAGCGAAGCATCACTCTACGAAGCTCCATTTGAGTATCTCGCCGCTCATGTCCGGCCCGTTCGGATGAATACAGCAGCGGAGTGTTGCAGGCGGCGGTGGTGGATACATCACAACGCAAGGCCCGAGATGAGAAAGGCCCTGGCCGGACTCAGCCGCTTCATTGCTACGCCGCGGGTCGCGAAGCACCGGATCTTCGTATGGCTGGACGCGGCTGTGCTCCTTGACAGCGCTGCGGTAGCAATCGCTTTTGACGGCGATTATGAATTCGGGATTGTCCATTCACGAGTTCATGAAGTATGGGCGCGCGCGACGGGCACGCAGCTCCGTGACGCCGCATCAGGGTTTCGGTATACCTCAACATCTACGTTCGAGACATTCCCGTTTCCAGATCCCAAGGACACCGACCGAGCCATGATTGGCAAAGCAGCGCGTCGCTTGCACGAGCTCCGCGAGGGCTGGCTCTCGGCCCATGATCCGGCAGGCGCGGTCCCGGGGCCGAGAACACTGACCCGGCTATACAACGAACGCCCTTCATGGCTCTCGATTGCGCATCAGGAGCTCGACAGCATGGTGATGAGCACGTACGGGCTTGCGCACGCGTCGACCGACGCTGAAATCCTCGATCATCTGTTGAGGCTCAATCTCTCGGAACGGCCTAAACGTGGGGCGCTCGACTGATGGCTCCGCGCGTGCACCCAGCAGGGTCTCAGTCATCGCGAGAACGGGTCACCCTCGCACTCGGCCGCCTCAGACGCGCGCCACGACATGGATCGGTCTCGCGGTACGCTGACCGTCTCTCTGACATCGAAGTCCTAATTGACGCTCATATCAGCCTCGCCGGGCCAGGTCAGGGCGGTTCTAGGCAGGCCTACGCACTCAATCGAGCGGCCCTAATCATCCTGACTGGGCACTTTGCCGGGTTCGTCGTCGACCTATTTGAGGAAGTCTGGGCTCGCAAGTACGGCGCCGGTTCGGTTCCCGCGCGCCTTACGGACAACTTCAACAATCCTTGGCCGACCGAGATCGACAGACTGTATCGAGCACTATCGCACTCAAAGTTGACGATCTCAATCGATCCTAGGTCGTCGAAATTGGCGTTGGATCACCGTGGACTCATCATGCCAACGCAAGTCCGGGAACCCAAGCGTCGCACTGACTATCAGGTGCGCTCCGTCGTTGCCGAACTTGTCCAGATAAGAAACGCATCTGCGCACGGCGGCTCGGTCCTAGTCCGAATGCGGGATGTGACCAACTATCTCGACGACACCGTGGCACTGGCCGTTGCAATGGATGCAGCCGTCTAGGCCGGGAGCGGTCGGAACTCGGATTGGGCCTCCAACTCGACGTCACTGAGGCACCTTTGGCCGACTTGGCGCCGAGCCTGCGATCAGAATATCGTCGCCTCGAGACGGCCCGCCACCACAAGCGGCCAGACGGGACCGCGGTTCGTCGCAGCTGGGGCCTGAGGCCGGGGACTCGTCACTCGCCGGGGAAGCTTCACTCCCACGATGGGCGCGTGACCTCGGGAGAAGCGCCGCGGTTGGCCGTTCTACGGATCCCCTTCGCCGTTGAGGTTCTCTTCGTACGTCAAGTAGGTTGAGCGCCGCGCCTCCTCACGTGCGAGCCTCCTCTTCCGGGTCGGCCTCCGCGCCTCGAAGTTGCTCGTACGCGGCGGCAACGATCCTCTCCAAGGTCTCGGCGCTCTGAGGAGACAGCAGAGGGTCGCTACGTAGGCTCGTCGAAATCGCTGCGAGCGTGGCTGGACGGCTGCGTCCATTCCCCGGGATGAAGCTCTCCGCCTCGAGACCGGACCACGCCAGGAGGCTGGCCAGCCCATCAACGTCGGGTCGCCGGCCTTGCCCGATCCTCGTCAGCGTAGAGGCGGAAAGCCCGGTGCGGCCGGCGACGTCCTTCCACGTCAGCCGCTGTGCCGTGCGCTGGGCGTCCAGGGCCGCGAAGAATGCCTCCGTGTCGAACCGATTCTTGGTGGCCATGGCAGTCGCCTCTACTTGGTGTGATTTGACTCTTGCAATTCCGATCGACCCATGCAACACTACTGTTGCAAGATAGCAACCGGCCGTCGGCGATGCAAGAGGAGCGTGGA
>SCTE01000594.1 GCA_004298915.1 Chloroflexota bacterium
CCGGACACCCCGTCATCCAGGGCGGGGTGGCCGGCCGTTGAGCGGCTCCAGCCCGGCCGCCGCCGGCCCGCTCGTCAGGTCGTGTAGTGGGCGCTCGCGCGGGACAGCGTGGCGGCGATGTCCGACCGCAGGGCCTCGGGTTCCAGGACCGTGGCGTCATCGCCCCACGACAGGATCCACAGGCGCACCTCGATCGTGCCGGAGACCGTTGCCCGCCAGATCAGCGTCCCATCCTGCTGGGTCTCGAAGACCTGGCTCGAGTGCCAGACGGTCTCGGCCACCCGACTCGCCACGGCCGAGGAGAACCGGACGACGACCGAGGTCGCAGGCTGGTCCGCGATGATGTCCCACGCTCCACGCATCAGCCGCTCGACGGATCCGGCCTCGGGCGGCTCGAACGCCCTCGGCGTCACCGTCACCGACCGGATCCGCTCGATCTTGAACGTGCGGAGGCCCTGTCGCTCCTCATCGAATCCGATGAGATAGAGGGCGTGGGTCTGCGTCGAGGGTTCGATCAGGAAGGGTCGGACGGTGGCCTTCCTGACATCCGCGGCGCGACCCTCGTAGACGGCCGGGGCATAGCCGATCTCGACGACCCGCCGCTCGGCCCAGGCACGGGTCAGGGTATGGACGTGCTCGACGAAGTCCGGTGCACGCGATGCTCGCTGGAGGACGTCGAGGGAGCGCGCGACATGCTCGGTCAGGGGACCGGGCAGGCCCTCGGACAGCTTCTCGAAGGCCGATGCCAGGTCGGGGTCGTACTTGTCCGCGTACCGGACCATCAGGCGCGTGGCGAGGAAGACGGCCATCGCCTCGGACGTGGTCAGCTTCAGTGGTGGGAGGAACGACGAATCGAGGATGCCCCATCGCCCGCCCTCGGACCAGGTCGGCATCTGGAGCTCGCCCTCGAGGGCGACGAGGTCGCGATAGGCGGTCCGCTTCGAGACGCCGAGGCGGATGCCGATGTCCTCGGCGCGCATGCCCTCTGGGTTGTGCCTGAGGAGGTTTGCGACACGGGCGAGCCGCGCCACGCGGTCGCGCTTTGCCGTGGTTTCGGGATCGTCGCTCGTTCCGGCCATCACGCCTCCTCGGCTGGAGCATACCCGCCCGTCCAGCCGGAAGTACCGTCCGCCGTGGGACTGTCGGGGCATCGCCGAGGACCCGCCCCGGAACGACCATGACCGCACCGAACCAGACCCGGAACCACCGGATCGGGCGGCGGACCCGGAGTACCTCGGACGTCATGGCCTCATCAGGTCTGGGCAACGGCACCGCCACCCGCGAGACCTACCGGGGGCTGCTCCTTCGTGGCCTGAGCCCGGGCGAGGCGGCCAACCTCACCGCGTTCC
>SCTE01000353.1 GCA_004298915.1 Chloroflexota bacterium
AGGATCTCGGCGAGCTTGGAGGCCAGGCGCTCCACCGTCCAATATGAGGGCGTGAGCTTGATCGCGGTGCGGTTGGCCAGCGCCGGCTGGTCGAACAGCTGCACCGTGCCGAGGACGGCGCGCACGTCGTCGGGAAGCCCCATCAAGAGGATGGCGTTGCCGGTCGGCATCGATGCGACGCGGACGCGCTGGCCGAAGGCTTCATTGACCACGGTGGCGATGGTCTGCGGGCGGACGTGCATGAGCTCGACGTACTGGAAGACCGGACGCAAGCCGGCGGGCACGTCGGCGAGCGCGCGCGAGCGGATGATCGCCGGCGTCTGCTGGGAGAGGGTCGCGCTCGGGATGATCAGGAGGACGCCGCCCCGCTCGGTCACGGCGATGCCGTAGGCGGCGAGCACCTGGCGGACGAGCTCGAGAAAGCGCTGAGGCGACTGCGGCTCGGCCCTCAGCGTGACCATGTCGGTGCGCTGGGCCAAGCCCGTATCGAGCTGGTAGCTGACCTTGAGGAGGTCGCCGAAGACGGCGTTGATGAAGGCGTTCAACGGCATCTGATCGAAGCTGCCGCTGACCGGCTCGCTGCCGAGGCGAAGCGTGAAAGGCTCGACCTGGAGCCGCCCGCCGGTGACCGGCGGGCGCCGGGGGACGGAGCCGATCTCGACGCCGCCCTTGGCGGGGATCTCGGTCTCGGCGTCGTGCGACGGCGCCTTCAGCGGCGGCGTCGGCGACATGACGGAGGTGGGAAAGGCCAGCCGGCGATCGACGCAGCCGGCGGTGAGCGCGAGCAGGAAGAGGGAAGCGAGGAAGACTGCTCCTCGACCCGAGGTCGCTGTGGATCGATCGGCCATGGAGTCAACCCTACCCTAGGCCGTGCCGCGTCCCCAAAAAAAGAACGAGGGGATCCGAAGCCCCTCTCTTCCCTTGGGCGTCGTGTCCGGTTCGGACGCACCCTCGAAAAAGAAAGAGGGGGTCCGAAGACCCCCTCTTCCCTCGAGCGTGAGACCGGTTTGGTTAGTTGCCGGTCGAGTTCGCCGAACCGACCGAGGTGCCGCCCGAGAGGACGCCGCCCGGGTTGACGATGAAGTTCTGCAGCTGCAGGCCGGTGAAGGAGGTGAGGAACACCACCGTCGCCCGGTTATTGGAGTCGGTGAGCACCGAGGTGCCGACCGCGGTCCGGATGTCCGAAGCCAAGTAGAACTTCGACGTGCCCGCCGCCAGCGTGCTGTCGAGCAGCGCGCGGGTGGGCGTGCCGGTCGTATCCGGGGTCACCTGCACGAAGACGCTGCCCGACGAGGTCGAGGTGTTCGTCAGGCGGATGGCACTCACGTAGGAACCGAGGCCGACCACGTAGTAGGCGGTCGAGGTCGAGCCGTTGTAGGAGAGCGACGACAGGGTCGATGCCGTCTGGCTGACCGCGGACGGCGTGTAGGTCGCACCCGACACCGTGCGCGCGGCGAAGCTGATCGAGGCCGATCCGGTGATGGTTCCGGCCGGGACGATCGTGGTGCCGTTGGC
>SCTE01000354.1 GCA_004298915.1 Chloroflexota bacterium
GGTTCCCGCGGTCGTGGGCATGTCGATCTCGCTCGGGGATCAGGAGCTCGTGACCGACAGCCAGGGAATCGCGAGCTTCGAGGTGAGCCAACTCGGCCGGCTGCGCCTGACCCCGCGCTTCGACCTCCCCGAGTCGTCGGGCATCCGGGTGGGTTTCGTGCGCTGGGAGGACGACCTGTTCGAAGCGGTCCGGACGGTCGACATCACGGGCGATGTCCGCCTCACGATGGGGGTCCGCGTCGCCTATCGGACGTCCATGCGGTTCGTGGATTCGGACGGCAACGCCGTGGACCCCAGCCTCATTCAGAGCGTGCAGCTCGAGACCAGCTCCGGTCCGAGTCGCACCATCACGTCCTATGACACGGTCTGGCTCGAGGCCGAGGTGCCGGTCAGGCGGACGTTCGGACTCGTCGGCGTCCCGAACGTCCATCGCATGAGCGAGGTGACGATCGCCGGCACCAACGTGGTCAACCGCGGCCAGCAGACGTGGGAGCCGACCCTCAACGGCGTCTGGACGGTCGAGATCCTCCTGTACCACCTCGACATCCGGGTCGAGGACGCCCTGCTCAACTCCGCGATCCAGACCAGGGTCACGCTCGAATATCCGGACGGATCGATGGTCACCCACGACACGAGCGCCGACGGCCGGGTGTCGTTCGGCGCCCTCCCGCGCGGCGACTACCGGATCGTGGTCCACGCGAGCGGCATCGTCCCGCCGAGCCCGATCGCGCTGTCGCGCCCCCAGGACACGACCATCAGGATCATCTCGAACGTCGATCTGTCCATCGCCGGAGGCGCCGTCCTGATGGTGATCACCTCCCTCATCCTGCTCGGGAGGCGGCACCAGCTGGCGGCGCTGGGACGAGTCGGGCTCGTCCGGACCGACTCGGCCGGTCGCGGGCTGGTCGAGCTCCTGTCGAAGTCGGATCACGGCCTGCGGCGACGCGCGGCGCAGGCCGATGCCTGGGTGCAGCGAACCGCGACCGGCCGGGCCACGGTCCAGACACTCGGCGCCGAGGTCAGCGAGGCTGGCCCACTGCGAGCCGCCCTGGTCTCGATCTTCGGCACCATCGACCGCATCATCAGCGGGTTCAGCTCGAACCCGCGCCGTCGGTTGATCGGGACGGCGATCGGTCTGGCACTCATGGCCGTGCTCGTCCTGGCCATGGCCTCGACGCTCGTCGGAGCCACGCCCTCGACATGAGCTCACCGGTGCCACGTCGGCCATGGCCGGCCGCACGAACGGCCTTCGCCGTCGCCCTCCTGTGCGGGACGCTGCTCGGCGGTGCCGGATCGTGGATGACCGTGGCGTACGGGTCCGACGCGCCGGACGGGCCCGTGTCACCGGTCACGACGTCGGCACGCCTCGCGCGGCCGGTCGTGCTTGCGTACTACTACATCTGGTTCGATACGCCGAGCTGGGAGCGGGCAAAGACCGATCTCCCGATCCTTGGCAAGTACGACAGCGCGGACCCGGCAGTCATCGCCCAGCATGTGGCGTGGGCGAAGGCGGCCGGGATCGATGCCCTCATCGTCAGCTGGAAGCACGAACCGCGCCTCGATGCACCCCTCGAGGCGCTCGTCGAGGCGTCTCGGGCCGCCGGCCTGCGCCTCGTGCTGCTGTACCAGGGTCTCGACTTCGATCGAAATCCGATCGACCCGGGACGCATCACGGACGACCTCGCCTGGTTCATGGAGCACTACGGCAAGGATCCGGTGTTCGATGTCTTCGGGCCGCCGGCCATCATCCTGTCGGGGACGCCGAGCTTCGATCGAACGGCCATCAAGAGCTTCCGGACGACGCTCGACCAGGCCGGGCCGGCGCTCCTCCTTGGCTCGGAGCGGGAGGCCGAGAACTACGCCGCACTGGCCGACCTGCTCGATGGTGACGCCTACTACTGGTCATCGGTCGATCCATCGCGCGACCGCAACTACCAGGTCCGGCTCCAGGCGCTGGCCGACGTCATCCGGGCCGATGCCGGCTTGTGGCTGGCTCCGGTGGCTCCCGGCTTCGATGCCCGGCTGATCGGCGGAACGCGCGTCATCGACCGAGCCGACGGCGCCACGTTCAGGATCGAGTGGCAGACGGCGCTGACGACGCAGCCGGACGGCCTGGCGATCATCAGCTGGAACGAATTCAGCGAGAACTCGCAGATCGAGCCGAGCGCCACGTACGGGTCACGCTACCTCGAGGTCACCGCCGATCTCGTCCGAACCACCCTTGAGCGGCCTGCCGCAACGGATCCGGCGAGCGCCACGCTCGCCCCGTCCAGCCCGGAACCGACCGCCACCGCGGGCCCGACCGCTGCGCCGGTCGCGGTCGTGTCGGACCCGGGCAAGGCGACCACACCCGCCCGCATCGTGGCCTTGTTTGCGGGATTGCTGGTCCTCATCCCGATCATCTTCCTGGCCGTTCGAGCTCGGCGGTCGAGCACCCCGCCCGGGCCTCCCGCGGCATGATCGGGCGACGCGCGGCCGGCGCCGTCGCGGCCGGGGCCATCACCGTGGTCGCCGTGATCGGGTGGGCCATTCCCAACATGGCCGGGCCGACCATGCTCGACGTCCAGCTTGTGGCGCTGCCGATATCAGGCGCGAGCGGTTCGACCGATCGGACGATCGTGCTCGGTGGCGCGGCCGCGACCGGTGCCTCGAACCTGCAGCTCGCGGTGCGGGTGACGAACCGGTATCCCCTGCCGGTCACGATCGGCGGGACGCCGACGCCCCTGCGCGTCGAGCTCCGATCGCGGAATGCGGATGGAACGTCGACGCTCATCTGGGCCATCGAGGGCAGCTCTGCGACATTCGAGGAGGGCGACGATTCCCCGGATGGCCCGACGACCTCGCGTGCCTACCTGGTACCGCCCGGAATCACGGACCTGGCGATCGGGCCTGCGGAAGGCGTGCGCCTCCTTGACGGCGCGGGCAGTCCGCTGAAGGCAGGGCGCTACGACCTTCGAGCGACGGCGTTCGGTGTCGGAAGCGGGCTCCTGCCGATGGTGATCCTCGACTGAGGCGCTGCGCGGTCGTGCTCAGAACGGCTGGACCTGGACCGTGATGTCGTCGAACGAAGCATCGAACGGTCGTCCGCTCTGGTTTTCGCCTATCTGCAGGCGACCGACCGGGCTGGTCCCGAAGTTGTCGGTCCCGGTGAGGCCGGATATCGCAACCCCATCGACCCACACGGCAATGACGGACGACGTTCCGATGGTCGACAGGTGGACGACGAACTCGTGCCAGGCGGCCGCCGACACCGTGCTCGTGCTGTTCACGGTGCGGCCGGCCACATCGTTGCGGTAGGACAGCCGGCCCTTGCTCGTCACGAGGATCCCCACGAGCGATCCGCCGGTCGCGGTCCGGAGCTTGAGGATGGTGGTCGTCTTGGACGGGATCGCTGCGAGGCGGACCCATGTCCGAACGTAGGTGTCGGTCGAGATCGATGCGAGCGGCGCCCAGGCCCAGGCCGCGGCGTTGGCGGTGGCGGCGCGAGCGGCGTACGACCCGGTGTGGACGGTCCCGCTGTCGATCGCGACCCCGGCATTGGTCCAGCCGGCCAGGGTCCCGGCCTCGAAACCCGTGGCGAAAAGCGGAGGTCCTGAAGTCGGCACCGCCGCCGATACCTGCCCGCTCGGCGGGCCTACGTTGCCCGCTGCATCGCGGGCCCGGACGATGTACGTGTACGTGCTCCCGGGTGCGACCGACGTGTCGGTCCAGGCGAGCGTTGATCCTCCCACGGTCGCGATCGGTATCGGGCCGCCATTCCGGACGACCTCATACCCGGCGACGCCGACGTCATCGCCCGCCGCTCCCCAGGCGAGGCTGACCGCCGTCATCGAGACGCCGGTCAGCGTGAGCGACGATGGTGCCGTCGGGGGGCTGGTGTCGGTCAGGGTCCGGGCGCTGACGAGTGGTGAACGGGCCGAGTGATTCCCCGCGGCGTCGAAGGCGTC
>SCTE01000038.1 GCA_004298915.1 Chloroflexota bacterium
GGATCCATCCCGATCGCTACTACTGGATGAGCGACATCTACCCGACGGGCGCCATGGATGGCTACATCCGGACCGCGCTCGATCGGGCCCACGTCGTGCGGGACCTGTACCGGCGCGTGTCCAACGTCCAGCACCCGGACACCTGGCATCCGGTGCTCGTCATCTGCGAGCAATGCGGCAAGGTCGGGACCACCATCGTCACCAGGTGGGATGGCGAGCGGGTGTACTACGAGTGCCGGGCGAACCTCGTGACCTGGGCCGCCGGGTGCGGCCACTCGGGCTGGGTCGCGCCGTTCGGCGGGCGGGCCAAGCTGCCCTGGAACCTGGAGTGGGCGGCCCAGTGGAGCCTGTTCGGAGTCACCATCGAGCCGTGCGGCAAGGACCTCGCGACCGCCGGCGGGTCCCGCGACCGGTCCGACGCCATCGCCCGCGAGGTGTTCGAGCGCGAGCCACCGATCAACGTCGCCTACGAGTTCCTCAACATCGGCGGCCGGAAGATGTCCACCTCGAAGGGCCGGGGAGCGGCCGCTCACCGGATCGTGGAGGTCATCCCGCCCGAGCAGCTCCGGACGCTGTTCATCCGGCCGCGCCCGAACCATGCCATCGAGTTCGATCCGGAGGGCACGGACGCCATCCCGCGCCTGTTCGACGAGTTCGACAAGCTCGCGGACGCGACCGCCGGCCGCCCGGTCAAGGGCGAGCTGGCGCCGGGCTTCGAGTCGGTGTTCCGGTACGCGTTGCGTGACGCCGGCGCCGACGTCGCGGCCGAGGCCGCGGCGTTCCGGCCCAACTTCGGCCATCTCGCGTTCCTCGCCCAGGTGCCCGGGGCGGACATCCCTGCCCGGATGGCCGACGAGAAGGGCGCCCCCCTGGACGCGCACGAACGCGCGATCCTCGACGAGCGACTGGCCGCGGCCCGGGCCTGGCTGGAGTCCTACGCACCGGATCGTGCCCGGATGGCGGTCCGGGAAACCACCCCCGAGGAGGCGGGTGCGCTCGACGACGAACAGCGCGCCTTCCTCGGAGCGCTTGCCGGTGCGGTGGTCCCCGGACCGGACCATGACGGGGCGGCGAGCGGACCGGCGGGTGGCGATGCGTGGCAGACGGCGATCTTCGCCACGGCGGCGGGCCTCGGCCTCCCCCCGGGCCGGGCGTTCGCGGCCCTGTATCTCGCATTCCTCGGACGGCCGAACGGGCCGCGCGCCGGGTGGCTGCTCGCGGGTCTCGAGCCGGCGTTCGTTGCTCGCCGGCTGCGCGAGGTCGCTGCTCCGGATGCGACCATGGGCCCTGCAGGAGGTGCGGCATGAGCGTCGGCATCGCGCGGCTCCGGGAGGAACCGGATGCCATCCGGAAGGGCGCGGTCGACAAGGGCGAGGATCCATCCACCGTGGACGCGGCGCTCGCGGCAGACGCGCGGCGTCGGACCCTGCAGGGGGAGGGCGACGCCCTGCGCGCCGAACGGAACACGGCCTCGAAATCGATCGGCGAGGCGATCAAGGCCGGCGCACGGCCGGAGGGTCCCGAGGTGGCCGCGCTTCGTCGTCGCTCGACCGAGATCGGCGATCGCCTGGCCGCGATCGATGCCGAGCTGGCCGAAGTCGAGGCGACGGTCGAGGACCTCCTGCTCCGGATCCCGAACCCGGCCGAGGACGACATCCCGGTCGGCGGCGAGGACGCCAACGTGACCGTCCGGACCTGGGGCGAGCAGCTGCCCCACGATCAGCCGCTCGAGGGCGAGATCGGGGCAGATGCACCCGCCGGCGGTGCCGTCTGGGAGCGACGCCCGCACTGGGAGGTGGCCGAGAAGCTCGGGATGATCGATCTCGCGCGCGGCGCCAAGATCGCCGGCTCGGGGTTCCCCGTCTACATGGGCCAGGGCTCGGCCCTCCAGCGCGCCCTGATCATGTGGTTCCTCGATGTCCATACCCGCGAGAACGGGTTCACCGAGGTCTGGCCGCCGATCGTCGTCAACCAGGCCTCGGCGCGTGGGACCGGCCAGATCCCCGACAAGGAGGACCAGATGTACGTCGTCACGCGCGACGATCTGTACATGGTCCCGACCGCCGAGGTTCCGGTCACCAACCTCCACCGGGACGAGATCCTCGAGGCGAGCGAGCTGCCGATCCGGTATGCCGCGTACACGCCCTGCTTCCGCCGTGAGGCCGGCGCCGCTGGCAAGGACACGCGGGGCATCCTCCGGGTCCACCAGTTCGACAAGGTCGAGATGGTCCTCTTCGAGCGCCCCGAGGCGTCCTCCGACGCACTCGAGTGGATGACCGGCGTCGCGGAGGACCTGCTCAAGCGCCTCGGGCTGGCCTACCGGGTCCTGCTCATGGCCACCAAGGAGATGGGCTTCACCCAGGCCCGCAAGTACGACCTCGAGGTCTGGGCACCGGGCGTCGAGCGCTGGCTCGAGGTCAGCTCGTGCTCGAACTTCAAGGACTTCCAGGCCCGTCGGATGGCCGTCCGGTATCGCCCCGAGCCCGGAGCCAAGCCAGAGCTCGTGCATACGCTCAACGGTTCGGGCCTTGCCCTCGCGCGGATCGTGGCGGCCATTCTCGAGACCTACCAGCGGCCTGACGGATCGGTGGACATCCCGCCCCCGCTCCGACCGTACATGGGGATCGACTGGATCCCGGCCCCGGTGGCCTGAAGCTCGACGACGACGTCGGGATGGTCGACCTCGGTATCGAGTTGCCCGCCGGCCACACGTTGGTCTCCTACGCCGATCGCCCCGACCTGATCGATGCGGCCGACCGGTTCAACGGCTCCGTGTGGCCCGAATTCATGCTCCAGGACAGCGAGGCCGATCGGTACTGGCACCTGCTCGACACGATCTTTCTCGACTACCAGCTCCTGCTCCTCGACCCGAACGGCCAGATCGCGGCGACCAACAACAGCGCCCCCCTGGCGTGGGATGGCACGGACGCGGGCCTGCCCGACGGCTGGGACCGGCAGTTCGAGCAGACGGCCCATGACCTCGAGGCGGGGCGCGCGGTGAACACCCTCGGAGCGCTGCAGATCGTCGTGGATCCGGTCCGGCGGGGGACCGGCCTGGCCGGCGTCATGGTCAGCGCGATGCGGGCCAATGCCCGGGCGCATGGTTATCGCGCGGTCATCGCCTGCGTTCGACCGACCGACAAGCATCGCTACCCCCTCATCCCGATAGAGGACTACGCGTTCTGGACCAGGCCCGACGGTGAGCCGTTCGACCCGTGGATCCGGCTCCACGCCCGCCTCGGCGGCCGGATCGTGCGGGGATCGCCGCGGGCCATGACGATCCGCGGCACTCTCGCCGACTGGCGCCGTTGGACCGGCGAGGCGTTTCCCAGTTCGGGCGCGTACCTGCTGCCCGTCGCCGCGGCGCCGATCACCATCGACATCGAGCGGGACGAGGGCCTCTACTTCGACCCGAACGTCTGGATGGTCCACGCCGTCGATCCTGTCTGACGGTCCCGCAAGCGGTTGGCGAGCGTGCCGACCCGGTCGATCGCTCAGGACCGCCTCGTCCGGGGCGCTGGTATTCTCGGCGCGGAGAGGTGCCGGAGTGGTCTAACGGTCCTGTCTTGAAAACAGGCGGGTGCAAGCCCCGTGGGTTCGAATCCCACCCTCTCCGCCAGTCACCACCAATCCGGCCAGCCTCCTGGAGTTCACCGACGATGATGCCGCTGTGCGATGACTTCGCGACCTCAGCGGAGGTCGAACCGCCGAGCGACGTCTGCCAGACCTGCGTGGACATGGGCTCGACCTGGGTCCATCTCCGCCAGTGCCTCAACTGCGGCCGGACCCACTGCTGCGACAACAGCCCGAACCGGCACGCGACCGCGCACTATCGGACGGACGGTCACCCGATGATCCGATCCGCCCAGCCCGACGAGGACTGGCGCTGGTGCTTCAAGGACGAGTTGTTCTTCGTCCCGGGGCCCGATGGCTATGAGGTCGCGGAGGACTGAGGGCGCTCAGGCACGGGCGATCCCGGCGAGGATCGTGGCCGAGGCGGCCCGATCCGGAAATGAGGCCTGCGTTCCGGCTCTCGTCACGCTGTCGGATGCGCAGGCGAGGCCGAGCGCCAGGGCGTCGATTTCGCGCCAACCCAGCGCGATCCCGACCGCGAATGCCCCGACGAACGCGTCACCCGCCCCGGAGGTGTCGATGGCGGCAACGGCCCGCGCCGGGACGCGTGTCACCGTCCCGTCGGCCCCGACCAGCGCAGCGCCGTGCGCGCCGAGGGTCACGATGAGGCGCACCTGGTGGTCCTGCGCAAAGGCCCGCAACGCGTCGTCACCGGCGTCCCCGGCCTCGCCCGCCGCATCGCCCCCGCCGGCCGTCGCGGCAAGTGCCGCGAACTCCGATTCGTTGGGGATCAGCCAGTCTGTGACCGCGAGCAGCTCGGTCGAGATGGCCGCAGCAGGAGCGGGATTGAGGATGGTGACGGCACCTTGTGCCCGGGCGGCCGCAAACCCGGCCGCGGTCGCCGCCTGGGGCACTTCGAACTGGCCCACCGCAACGTGGACGTGTCCGAGCGCGGACACCGCCGCGGCCGCATGGTCGGGAGTCAGTCGGTCATTGGCCCCCGCGACCACGATGATCCGGTTGGTCCCGTCGTCATCAACCCAGATCGGCGCGACGCCGCTCGATCCCGGCACTCGCATCACGCCGACCGCATCGATCCCCAGGCGCGCGAAGTTCTCGAGCGTGAGGTCCGCGTAGGCATCGTCGCCGAGCGCCCCGACGAGCGTGACGTCGGCGCCGAGCAGCCTCGCCATCGCGGCCTGGTTCGCCCCCTTGCCACCGAACCCGGACTGGAACCGGCGTCCGATGACGGTCTCGCCTGGCCCCGGCGCGCGATGCACGTAGGTGACGAGGTCCGTGTTCATGCTCCCGATGACGACGATCGCCGCCCCCGCCGTGCCTGCGCCCTGCATGTGGTCCTCGCTGCTCATCCGGATCGGGACACGATACCGTGGCGGCATGCACCTTCGATCGTTCGCCGTGCCGCCGTTCGTGATGTCGGTCGTGGCTGCGGTCGCGCTCGCCGCGTGCTCGGGTCGGAGCCCGGCGCCCTCGCCGGCCGGGCCGGCGCAGGTCCACAGGGTCGCGATCGCCTATGACATCTCGGGTCGCGGGGACGGGGGCTTCAACGACCTTGCCTACAACGGGGCGAAGCAGGCCGCCGACAGCCTCCACGTCGAGCTGAAGGAGGTCACCGCCAAGCTCGACGACACCGACGACGACCGGGCCGAGCGGCTGAGGCTCCTCGCCCGCTCGGGCTATGACGCGATCATCGCGGTCGGCTTCACCTATGCCATGCCGCTGCAGACGGTCGCCGCCGAATTCCCTGCCACGACGTTCGCGATCGTCGATGACGGGACCGTCGACGCCCCCAACGTCCAGGACATCCTGTTCGCCGAGCACGAGGGCTCGTTCCTCGTCGGGGTCGCCGCCGGCCTCAGGACGACCACGGGGCGCGTCGGCTTCATCGGCGCGGTCCAGATCCCGCTCCTCCAGAAGTTCGAGGCGGGGTTCACGGCCGGCGTCCATGCGGCCAACCCGGCGGCCACCGTCCAGGTGACCTACCTGAGCCAGCCCCCGGACTATTCCGGGTTCGGGGACCCACCGCACGGCAAGGAGGCCGCGCTCGGGATGTACGACAACGGGGTCGACATCATCTTCGCCGCGGCCGGTGGCTCGGGATCGGGCGTCCACGAGGCCGCGGCCCAGACGGGCCACTGGTCGATCGGCGTGGACGCCGACGAGTATCTGCTCGCTCCCGAGGGCGTTCGCGACCACATCCTGACCTCGATGCTCAAGAATGCGAACGTCGGGACGGCCGCCTTTGTCGGCGACGCCGCCGGATTCGCCTTCAAGCCCGGGATCCGCACGTTCGGGCTGGCCAATGGCGGGGTCGGCTATGCCACCTCGGGCGGGTTCATCGATGACCTCGTGCCCCGGATCGACGCGTATGCCGCGAAAATCGTGGCCGGCACGATCGTCGTCCCCGAAACGCCCTGAGCGGCCGCCGCGTGGCCCGACTTCGAGGGGCCTCGCTGATCCTGCTCGCGCCCGGCGCGGCCGTTGCCCTCGCCGGCGGGGTCGCGGCCGTGGTCCTGGTTCTCGCCGGCGCCGATCCGGTCGCCACGCTCCGCGACGCGCTGGCCTACGGACTCGAGCCGCCCACGCTGGTCGCAGTCGCCAACAAGGCGCTCCCGTACTACCTCGCGG
>SCTE01000355.1 GCA_004298915.1 Chloroflexota bacterium
CACGTGTCGTCACCACCGACGCCAGGAACTCGAGGTTGACCTGGTGGATGATCCCGGTGCCCGGGGGCACGACCCGCAGGTCGCGGAAGGCCGTCTGCGCCCAGCGCAGGAGCTGGTAGCGCTCCCCGTTACGCTCGTACTCGCGGGTCACGTTGACCGCGAACGCCGTCGAGGTGCCGAACGCGTCGACCTGGACCGAGTGGTCGATCACGAGGTCCGCCGGGACGAGGGGATTGACCTTCGCCGGATCGCCGCCGAGATCAGCCATGGCATCGCGCATCGCGGCCAGGTCGACGATCGCCGGGACGCCGGTGAAGTCCTGGAGGACGACGCGGGCGGGCATGAACGGGATCTCGGCCTCGCCCCCGGTGCCGGGCCGCCACGACGCGAGCCGCTCCACGTCCGCGGATTCGACGATCCCGCGACCGGCGTGCCGGAGCGCATTCTCGAGCAGGATCTTGAGCGTGACGGGCGCCGACGCCAGGTCGATCAGGCCGGCCAGTGCCGACAGGCGATAGACGTTGGGCAGGCCCGGCCCGAGCGGCTCGCGGGCCCCGAATGGATCGGGAATCGGCACGGAATTCGGTCCCTCGCTGGGTGGCTACACTCGTTGGATGCAAGCGTACCGCGCCCGGCCGAAACCGCCTGTCGCGGCCCGACGGTGAGGGCCTGGCCTCCGCGCGAGCCCGCGGCCGGGGGTTCGAGCGTGGACGAGACGCTGCGCGAGCTCGAGGAGCGCGGCATCGTCCTGGATCCGACGTCCGGCGAGGCCTACGGCCACGCCCACGGCCACGACGACGACCACGACCACCACCCCGGAGCCGGCGACGACCCGGCCGGCGGTCACACGCACCCGCACCGGCATGCCCACGGACATGCCGCGCCCGGCGACCCCCCGGTCGTCGGCATCGTCGGTGGCGGCGCCGTCGGTCCTGCGCTCGGCGCCGCCCTCGTGCGTGCCGGCTGGCCGGTCGGCGCGATCGCGACCCGCAACCCCGGGCGGCGTGCCCGCTTCCAGGCGCTCGTCCCCGGGGCACGAGCGTTCGCGGAGGCCGCCGCCCTGATCGACGCAGTTGACCTGGTGATCCTCGCCGTCCCCGACGACGCGCTGCCGGAGGTCGCGGGCAGCATCCGCCTGTACAGCGGGCAGGCGATGGTCCACACCTCGGGCGCGATCGGCGCCGAGGTCCTCGAGCCGGCGATGGCCGCGGGCACGCAGATCGGGTCGTTCCACCCCCTGGTCGCGTTCGCTGATACCGAACTCGCGGTCGGCGCACTCCGCGGTGCCACGATCGCCATCGAGGGCGACGACCAGCTCGCGGCGCTGCTCGCCGACATGGCCGAGGCGATCGGTGCCACCGCGGTCAGGCTCGCTCCCGGTTCGAAGGCGGCCTATCACGCCGCCGCCGTGCTGGCGGCGGGCGGCTTCGTGGCCCTCCTCGACGCGATCGCCGAGCTCGGGGCCGTGACGGGATTGGACGAGGGCGGATCGCTTTCGATCTACGGGCGCCTGATCGAGCAGACGCTCGCCAACGCCCGGGCCCTGGGCATCGAGCGTGCCTTGACCGGCCCGATCACGCGCGGGGATGTCGGGACCCTCGCCGGCCACCTGGCGGCGATGCGCCGCCACGCCCCCGGCGCGCTGCCCCTGTACGTCGCGCTGGCGGAACGGGAAATCGCGCTGGCGGAACGGCGTGGCGTGCTCGCACCGGACGTCGCAGATTTGATGCGGCGATCCCTTGCGGCGGCGCCCTGACGCGCTACCATGCGCGTGATGGATCACAGCATTGCCGCGAAGTACGCAGCGCGTCCGGCGGCCAGTTTCCCGCGCCCGTCGGTGCGAACGCGCGAGCGGCGTCTCGGCCTCGGGTCTGCGGTCGCCTTCCGCGCCCTGACCGGCAGGACGACCGAACTGCGGCGCGACACCGGCTCGCCACTCTCGGCGATCCGCGGCTCGTCCCGTTCGATCACGCCGACCCATGCTCCGATCCCGGCTTCGGGCCGACCGCGACCCAGCGTTTCCATGACCTGGGCTCGATCCGTCCGGAGCGGGCGACTGCGCGCCGCGACCGCGCCGTGGCTCGGCTGAGGTCAGCGACCGCCACGTCGGCCGGCGGCATCGTCATCTCTTCACTCGGCGGGCGACCGGCCCTGGTTGCCGGGCTGCGACGCCGCGAGGGCGATCGACGGCGGGGCACGTGGACACTCCCCAAGGGAACCCCCGATCCGGGTGAGACGATCGAGGAGACGGCGATCCGGGAGGTCCAGGAGGAAACGGGCCTCCGGGTCAGGATCCTCGAGCCGCTGTCCTCGATTTCCTACGTCTTCGTCCAGAGCGGCGTCCGGATCGACAAGACCGTGCACTACTGGCTCATGGAGCCGGTCGGCGGGGATCTCGCGCTCCACGATCACGAGTTCGAGCGGGTGCGCTGGGTCACGTTCGAAGAGGCGGCCCACCTCCTGACCTTCGACTCCGAGCGTTCGCTCGTCGCGGCCGCGGCCGCCAGCCTCGATGGGCGCTCCGTCGGCGCTGCAGGCAGCGGGCCATCGGCCGCGTTCGAGTCGGAGCCGACACGACCTTGACCGATTCGGACGATTCCCTCCGCGAAACGGCCCTCACGGACACGCATCGCGCGCTCGACGCGCGGCTCATCGAGTTCGGCGGCTGGCTCATGCCGGTCCAGTACCGCGGGATCCTCGAGGAGCATCGCGCCGTCCGGGAGCGAGCCGGCCTGTTCGACCTGTCGCATATGGGCGAGCTGTTCATCGACGGTCCGGACGCGGGCGATGCCCTGGCCGCGAGCCTGGTCTCGGATCCTCGGACGCTCGCGGTCGGCCGGGCCCAGTACTCGATGCTGTGTGCCGACGACGGGGGGATCATCGACGACCTGATCGTCTACCGGCTCGCCCACGATCGGTTCCTCGTGGTTGCCAATGCCGGCAACGCGACGGTCGTCTCGGACGCGCTGGCCGACCGACTCGAGGGCTGGGACGCGGTCCTGGACGATCGCTCGATGGCCACGTCGCTCGTCGCGATCCAGGGGCCGGCAGCGGCCGGGATCCTCCGGCCGCTGACCGACATCGCCCTCGACGAGCTTCGCTACTACGCCATCGCCGAGGGGACGGTCGCCGGGATGCCGGCGCTCGTGGCACGGACCGGGTACACCGGCGAGGACGGGTTCGAGGTCTTCGTGGACTGGGCTCGCGGCCCCGAGCTGTGGGCCGCGCTGGCCGCGGCCGGCTCCGGGCAGGGCCTGATCCCGTGCGGGCTCGGGGCCAGGGACACCCTGCGCCTGGAGGCCGGCATGCCGCTCTACGGCAACGAGCTGGATCGGGCCACGAACCCGTACGAAGCCGGGCTCGGCCGCGTGGTGAAGCTCGACAAGGCCGGGACGTTCGTCGGCCGCGAGGCGCTTGCCAGCGCCGCGGCACGTGACCCCGATCGGCGGCTTGTGGGCCTGGCCATCACCGGCCGGGGCATCGCCCGCCATGGCTACCCGGTTCTCGCGGGTGGACGGCCCGTGGGGACGGTGACATCGGGAACCCAGTCGCCAACGCTCGGCCAGCCGATCGCGATGGCCTATGTCGACCGGGCCCATGCCGAACCGGGTACGATCCTGGCCGTCGAGATTCGGGGTCAACCCGTTGACGCCGAAGTCGTGAGCCTGCCGTTCTACCGCCGAGCCCGCCAGGTGGCGCCGAGCTCGAGCCCGACCACCGTCGCCTGACCCGAACCCCGCCCGCAAGGAGGATCCGCCGCGATGGCATCGACCGGACGCCGGTACACCAAGGACCACGAGTGGGTCCAGCTCGATGGCGACGTTGCCACGATCGGGATCACCGACTACGCCGCGGACCAGCTGGGCGATGTCGTCTTCGTGGAGCTGCCGGCGGTCGGGCGGACGCTCGCGAGGCACGCGACCTTCGGCGTCGTCGAATCGGTCAAGGCCGTGAGCGACCTGTACGCGCCGGTCGCCGGCGAGGTCGTGGAGGCCAACGAGGCGCTCGCGGGCGAGCCCGAGCTCGCGAACAGTGACCCGTACGGCAGCGGATGGATGATCAAGATCCGGATGAGCGACATGGCCGAGTTCGATGGATTGATGGACGACGCCGCCTACCAGGAACTGACCAAGGCCGACTGAGCGGCCGAGGGTCGAACCCGGCACCCCACGAGCGGGGGACTGAACCTTTGCGCGAGCAGCCCGGTATGGACTTCCGGAACGCAGCCGAGTGGGCAACCACCCGACGGAGGAGCAGATCCTGAATCACCCGCGCTCCAAGCTGCCATCGCTGCTCAGGGCCGGCTCGGGCGACGCATCGGTGACGGAATCCGGCGTCGCGGGCACCGCCGTGGATCACGAGTTGATCCTGCGCATGCAGCAGGACGACCTCGCGGCGTTCGAGGCCTTCTTCGAGCGGCACCGGACGCTGATCCACCGGACGGCGTACGGGCTCACCGGCGATCGCCAGGTGGCCGAGGAGATCCTCCAGGACACCTTCCTGCGCGCGTATCGCCATCGGAACACGCTGCGCACCGACGTGTCGCCGGTGCCCTGGCTGCATCGGGTCGCGCTGAACCTGTGCTACTCGCGGCTGGGGCGCCGCAAGCTCGCGGTCGAACCGATCGGGGAGGCCACCCACCAGGTGCGCGATGCGGGGCCGGGCCCGGCCGATCAGGCCGAGCGCGAGGAGCTCCGGGCGACGATCCGACACGGAATCGCGGCCCTGCCGGCGAAGCACCAGAGCGTGATCGTCCTGTACTACCTCCACGGGATGTCGCTCCAGGAAACGGCGCAGGCGCTGGGGATCGCCCTGGGAACGGTGAAGTCGAGGCTGCACTACGCCCTGGCCGGGCTGCGGCAGCACCTTTCCGCCGAGCGGCACGGCCCGGCCGACGTCCCGTTCGAGACCGTCGCGGGGGTGCAGGCGGTCCTGATCGTGGCCCTCGGGACCGGCGGGCGGCGGGGCAGGCCGTGATGCCGGGCTCGCGAACGGCCGACTGCCGGCGGCACGAGGATGCCCTGCTGGGCCTCGTGGATCCTGCCACGCCGACCACCGGCTCGACGGCCGCGCTCGACCATATCGAGTGGTGTCGAGCGTGCGCCGACGACTTGCAGGATCTGGCGCTCGCGATCGTGGCGATGCGCCGTTTCGGCGACGATCCTCCGGCCGCCGCGCGCTCGTCCGCGGCGTGGCCG
This sequence comes from Chloroflexota bacterium, assembly GCA_004298915.1. GTDB lineage: Bacteria > Chloroflexota > Limnocylindria > Limnocylindrales > CSP1-4 > UBA5189. The sequence goes on from SCTE01000355.1 coordinate 5,199, forward strand.
AGCCTCAGCGCCAGGATCGTCCAGGGCCGGGCCGCCGCGGCGGCCGCCGCGTGGCGCTGGCGAGCGTCACTGGCGGGCTTGATGGCCGGGATGGCGGTCGTGGCGGCACTCGTCGGACCGATGGCGCTCCATGTCCCGCTCGCGGGCGGCGTGGACGAGCCGACCGGCCTCAGCCCGGCGCGGCTCGAGGGCGATGCCCGCCGCGTCGAAGCCTCCTACATCTGGCAATCGAGTACCGGTTCGTTGTTCGGTGCATCGGCACCAGCCACGGCGAGCGGCTATGCCGCGCCGCCGCGCTACCCGGACGGGCTGGTTCCGCAACGGAAGGAGGTGCCGGTTCGAACGACCGGGCGTGCGCCGCGAGCGGACTGATCCGGACAACCCCGGATTTGACACGTTCACGGGAGCCTGCCCATAGTACCGGCAGCGCAGAAGGCCGCTGCTCACCCGTGCCCGATTTTCCGTGTCCATTTCGCATGGCCGGAGCCCGGAACCGGAGCGGCCACTCTGTCGAGTGGGAGAACAAGGCGTTAGATCGCCTGATTTGGAGGAGCATTCATGCGCAAACCCCTATTGGCGCTGCTCGCGACCACGGCCATCGTGTTCGCGGCGTGCGGAGGCGCGGCCAGTCAGGCGCCCGAAACGGGCGCCCCGTCGACCGGGCCCACCACCGCACCGACCCCAACGCCCGAGACCGTCACCCTGACCGGTTCGGATTACGCCACGCGTGTCCAGGCGGGCACCGACGGCGGCCAGCTGATCATGGGCGACTGGCAGGAAGCCAACCAGTTCAACCCGTTCTACGTCGGCCAGGTGACCGAAGCCAACGTCGCCTCGGCGGTCTGGTCCACGCTCATCACGTTCACCGACGACTACCGGTACGCACCGGACCTCGCCGTTGACGTCCCGACGACAGCCAATGGCGGCGTCCAGGTCCCGGGTGCCGGTGGCGATGCCATGACGGTCACCTGGACCCTCAAGCCGGATCTCAAGTGGTCCGACGGCCAGCCCCTCACCTGCGACGACTTCCTGTACGCGCACGAGTGGGTCCTGGACAAGGACAACGTCGGTGTCATCACCGCCGGCTACGACATCTCGACGACCGAGTGCACCTCGGACACCGTGATGGTCCAGCACTTCAAGGAAATCTACGAGGGCTACATCACGATGAACGTGGCCCCGTTGCCACGTCACTACCTGTCCTCGATCCCGATCGCCGACCAGGTCCAGGGCTCCGGCTTCCGGGCCGAAGAGGTCTCGAAGCTGCCGGTCTCCGGTGCCTTCAAGTTCGAGTCGGTGACGCCCGGCCAGGAAC
>SCTE01000356.1 GCA_004298915.1 Chloroflexota bacterium
GCCGGGTCCCGATCCTCGGGCTGCCGTCATGCGGTGCGTACTCAAGGGCGACCGCTGCCGACCTCGTCCTGCCGGCGCTGCTGGCCGGAGCCCCGGCGTCACGCCGCACGATCGCGCGCCTCGGCCATGGCGGCATCCTGTCCCGTGACCAGCGCTTCCGTTTCCCGGCCTATGCGCGGGACCTCGACGCCCCGGACGGTTGACGGCGAGACCCGACCTTCAGGGTCGGGCTCCCGCCGTCGGTTGGCCCGGCTTTCGCCTACGGTGACCTGGTGGCGCGGACCGAGATGATGTCCGCCTGGTCATTGGTCGTCGCGACCGAGAAGAACGTAACCAGGTCGTTGCCGGCGGCGGCCATGCCCTGGTAGTCGCCCAGGAACCAGCCGCGAGCGACCGGAGCGTTCTCCATGTCGAACGAGCCGTACAAGTGCTGCTCGGTCCAGGTCGCCCCACCATCGTGGCTGTGGGCCAGCCAGACGTCGGTCGGGAGGCCCGGGGCAGCGTCGTTGTTCCTGAAGTCGTAGTACATCACCGCGACGGTGCCATCGGCGGTGACCTCCACCGTTCCGTTGAAGGAATGGGTGGACAGCGGGGTGCTCGTCACGTCGATCGGCGTGCTCCAGTTCTTGCCCGCGTCCATCGACTTCGTCAGCTTCACGTGGTTGAAGCCCGAGGAGTTCCCGTCGGCGAAGACCATGTAGATCGCCCCGGTCGCATGGTCGACGGCGACATCAGGGATGTAGTCGCCGGCACGGACCGTCTGGTTGAGCGAGGTCGGGTTCGGGATGTCCGGGTTCGTGAGGAGCCGGGTTCCGAGGGGGGCGATCTTGATCGGCGCTCCCCATGTCTTGCCGCCGTTCCTGGAGACGAAGGCGGTCCAGAAGTACGCCTGCGGTGTCGGCTGGATGCCCGATCCCTTGAACAGCATCGCTCCGACGTCGACGAGCGTGCCGTCGGGCAGGACCACGATCTGGTTGCCCTGTACGAAGACGACGGCGTTCGTGATCGTCGTCGGCGTGGTCCACGTGGCGCCGCCGTCGGTCGTTCTCGAGAAGACGGGCTGGCCGCCATAGGCGAACGAATGTCCGGCCCCATTCGGGCCGATGTTCTCGGCGCCGGGCAGCGAACCCACGATCCAGGTGGCATAGGCCTTGCCTGCGCCGACCCCGGGCCGCCAGTCACCCGTGATCGACTGCTTGTCGTTGAAATGGACGCCCGTCGTCTCATTGACGAGCTGAACTGGCGATGACCACGTCGCCCCGCCGTCGGTCGACGTCGAGGTCTCGATGTCGGAACCGGCGAGCGCGCCGCTGTAGAGGCCGAGGGAGATCTGATACGCCCGCCCCGCGGCGTCGAAGCTCACCCACGGGTCCGTGGCCCTCGGATACCGGCTGCCTCCGGCGCAGGTGCTGAACGCGGCGTAGTTCCGGGCCCAGGAAGTGCCGCCGTCGGTCGAGCGTGCGGCCACCAGGCCATGGGACCCTCCATCGGACCAGCGATCCTGCTGGTACGCCCCGATGATGTTGTTCGGGTTCGTGGGATTCACCGCCACGAACGGCTCGACCTCGGTGTTCACGTAATTGGTCGATGGCGGGTTGGCGGTCGGATCGCCGCCGTCCGGGCAACTCGCGAACGGACTCCCTCCGCTCGCGACAACGGCCCCCCCGATGGTGTACGAGCCCCCCGAAGCCACGGCACCCGTCGGGCCGCCGAACGCGACCAGGAGGGTCAAGATGAAACCAACGCGCAACCGCCGCATCAGACCACCTCACAGTGCGAAGGGCAGCCAATGTACGCCGGTCGTCGTCCGCCGACAATATGACTTCGCGCCCGCGTGACGATGTTCGGCCACGTCCGTCGGTCGCCTGATAGCATCGCCGGATGACCCACCCGCTCAGTTCCACGGACGCCATCCAGGAGGCCTTTCGGGAGCACGGCTACGTCACGGATCGCTCGATCGCGACGGCGGTGTACCTGTCCCTGGAGCTCGGCCGGCCGCTGCTCCTGGAGGGCGAGGCCGGCGTCGGCAAGACGGAGCTCGCGAAAGTCCTTGCCGCCAGCGTGGGAACGCGCCTGATCCGCCTACAATGCTACGAGGGCCTCGACGTCAACACCGCGGTCTACGAGTGGAACTACCCGCGCCAGATGCTCGAGATCCGCCTCCTCGAGGCGCGCGGCCAGGCCGAGCATGCGACCGCCCACGACATCTTCGGCCCGGCGTTCCTGATCAAGCGGCCGCTGCTCCAGGCGCTCGAGGCCGGCAACGACGGCGAGCCGCCGGTCCTCCTGATCGACGAGATCGATCGGGCCGACGAGGAGTTCGAGGCCTACCTGCTCGAGATCCTGAGCGACTTCCAGGTCACCGTGCCCGAGATCGGCACGATCAAGGCGGAGCGCGCGCCCCGGGTGATCCTGACCTCGAACCGGACACGCGAGGTCCACGATGCCCTGAAGCGTCGTTGCCTGTACCACTGGATCGACTACCCGTCGGCGGCCAAGGAATTCGAGATCGTCCAGTCCCGCGTCCCGGCCGCGCCCGAGGCCCTCGCCCGCTCGATCGTCGCGTTCATCCACCGCCTGCGCGAGGCGGACCTGACCAAGGTCCCGGGCATCGCCGAGACCCTCGACTGGGCCTCGGCGCTCATGGCGCTCGGCGCCGCGGAGCTGACCCCCGAGGTGGTCGACGAGACCCTCGGCGTCGTCCTCAAGTACGAGGAGGACATCCGGCAGGTGCGGGGCGCCACCGTCAAGTCCTACCTGTCCGAGGCCGCAGCGGGCCGCTAGGCCGCCGCAGGCCGCGAGGTGCGTTGATGCACGATCCCGGGATCATCCAGAGCGGCGCCCGCGAAGCCATCGACGGCCATCGATTCCTGGCTCGTGCCGTGGGCTTCGGGCGCGAGTTGCGCCGGGCAGGGCTGGCGGTCGATGTCGGGGCCGAGATCGACTTCGCGCGGGCACTCGGGGTCGTCGACATCGGGGACCGCGAGGTTGTCCGGGCGGCCGGGGCGGCCGTGTTCACCCGCCGGCGCGATGATCGGCCGGTCTACGACCGGGTGTTCGATCGGTACTGGCGGCGGCGTTCGTTGCAGCCCAACCTCGAGGCTCCCGACGCCGACGAGCGGCCCGAGGCGGTTCCCTCGGACGAGGGCACGCCGCAGGATGCCGCGATGCCGGGGGACGAGCGATCCGACCTGCCCGAGGACCGGCAAGGGATCCCGATCCCGACCGATGGAGACCCCGACGACGACAGCACCGCACCGGACGTCGTCACGATCTCGCCCGATGCCTACAGCCGGTCCGAGACCATGCGCCATCGGGACTTCGACCGGATGACGGCCCAGGAGCTCCGGGACGCCGAACGCCTCGTCGACCTCCTGGAGCCGAAGCTCGAGTTGCGCCGGACGCGCCGGTACGAACTGCATCGGCATGGACGACGGCTGGCCCCCCGGGCGATGTTCCGGACCAACCTCGGCAATGGCGGCGAGATCCTGACCTGGGTCTGGCGGCGGAAGATCCAGCGCCCCCGCCCGCTCGTCGTCCTGTGCGACATCTCGGGGTCGATGGAGCGCCACTCGCGCCTGCTGCTCAGGTTCATCCAGGCGCTGTCGGCCTCGTCCACGGTGAAGAGCGAGTCGTTCGTGTTCGGGACGCGGCTCACCAGGGTGACCCGTCTGCTCAAGGACCGGAACCGGGACCGGGCGCTGGCGAAGGTCGCCGACACGGTCACCGACTGGGCCGGCGGGACCCGGATCGGGGAGTCGTTCCGTGAGTTCAACCATCACTGGGCCCGGCGGACGCTCCGGTCCAGTGGCGTCGTCATCGTGGTCTCGGATGGCTGGGATCGCGGGGATCCTCGTCTCGTCGAGATCGAGACCGCACGACTCCGTCGCAATTGCCACCGACTCGTCTGGCTGAACCCGCTCGCCGGAACGCCGGGCTACCAGCCCCTCGCCGCGGGCATGCGTGCCGCCTATCCCTACATCGACGACTTCCTGGCCGCCGGGACGGTCGCGAGCCTCGAGCGGCTCGGGGAGATCCTCGCCGGCAGCCGCGTTGCCGACGTTCGACGCGGCAGCGACGCCGCGGCCCATGTCGTTCCGGGGACCGACCCGCGGCGGACGTTCTCGCCTCCGGCGAAGGTCGCCCGCCAGCCGCGGGACCCGCTGGCGGCGCAACCCCTCGGCTGACCGGCGGGCGACGGGCCCGAGCGCCGGCGGGATGTCCCGCGGACCGGAAATCGACGCCGCCCGTCGTGCAAAACAGGCACTTGACAGGCGCGTGACACGCCTACACTGCGTGCCTGCCAGAACATGGCTGGTCGTCGCACCCGTGGGGGGTTGGTACGTGCTCGATAGGTCGGAAAGATTCGGAGGAGGGATCTCATGACGTCAGCGTCCGACGTTGCCGCCCAGGGGGCGGCCGACGAGCGTCAGCTCGCCGCACTCGGGTATCGACAGCAGCTGAGCCGCTCGCTCGGACTGCTCTCGAACTTCTCGGTCGGCTTCACCTACCTGTCCCCGGTCGTCGGGGTGTACACGCTCTTCGCCTTCGGGCTCGCGACCGCCGGACCCGCCTACATCTGGTCCTACCCGATCGTCCTGGTCGGGCAGTTCCTCGTCGTTGCCACCTTCGGCGAGGTCGCGTCGCAGTTCCCATTGGCCGGCGGGATCTTCCAGTGGACGAAGAGGCTTGTCGGGCCGCGCTACGCGTTCATGTCGGGCTGGATGTACACGATGGCCCTGCTGATCACGGTCGCGGCCGTGGCCTACGCGGCGAACCTCTATGCCGCCCCGTTGTTCGGCTGGGAGGTCAGCGATGCCTCCACGATCGCCGTCGCGGTCGTGGTGATCGTCCTCGGCGGCATCCTGAACATGCTCGGCATCCGGCGCCTCGCCTTCCTCGCCCGGCTCGGCGTGGCCGTCGAGATCGCGGGAACGGTCGGCCTCGCCACCTGGCTGCTGCTCACGCAGCGCCACCAGGACGTCGGGGTCATCTTCCAGTCGAGCGGGGCCGGCGAGGGCGACTACACGGGCGCCTTCCTCGCGGCCGCACTCGCCGCGGTCTGGGTCTTCTACGGCTTCGAGGCCTGCGGCGACATCGCCGAGGAGGTCAAGGACCCGTCGCGCAAGGTCCCGCGGGCCATGATCTGGACCCTCGGCGTGGGCGGCGCGGTGACGATCTTCCTCGTATTCGCCCTGATCCTGGCCGTGCCCGACATCGGTGCGGTGATCAGCGGCGACAGCCCCTACCCGATCGACGAGATCCTGGCGACCACGTTCGGTGACGTCGGGTCCAAGATTGCCCTCGCCCTGATCCTGTTCGCCTTCGTCTCGTGCACGATCGCGATCCAGGGCGCCTCGATCCGCCTCGTCTACTCGTTCGCCCGGGACGGCATGATGCCCGGCTCCGACGCCCTGTCCCGGGTCAATCCGCGCTTCCACATGCCCCCCGGCGCCGTGCTCGTCGCGACGATCGTTCCGGCGGTCATCACGTTCCTGCCATCGGCGACGGTGGCCAAGATCATCACGTTCGCGGTCATCGGCATCTACCTCGGGTTCCAGAGCGTCGTCCTCGCCTCGATCATCGCGCGACGCCGCGGCTGGAAGCCCAGCGGGGCATACAACCTCGGCAAGTGGGGCATGACGATCAACGTCCTGGCCCTGATCTACGGGGTGTCGGCGATCATCATCCTGTCGATCAAGACCCCGGCGCTGACCGAGGACTTCCTCGACAAGTGGCTCGTGCCGATCAGTGCCGGCATCGTGGCGCTCATCGGTCTGGCCTACCTGGTGATCGCCCGCCCGAGGGAGAACATCCAGGCCCACGCGCGGGCCGACGCGTCCGAGATGATGTAACAGCGAGGCCGCGCGACGGCTTCGACCATGGCACCACGAAGGCTCCCCGGTTCCGCCGGGGAGCCTTCACGCTGACCGGCGCTCGATGCGCATAGGATGGCGCCATGCGTGATCTGCTCGACACCCTCGACGCATGGCGGGACCAGGGCACCGAGGCCGGCCGTGCCGTCGTCGTCCGGACCTTCGGATCGGCTCCGCGGCCAGAGGGCGCCGTGCTGCTCGTCGCCGACGACGGCCGGCTCATCGGCTCCGTGAGCGGTGGGTGCGTCGAGGGAGCGGCCGCCGAGGAGGTCGCGAGATCTCGTGCGACGGGCCTCAGTCGGGTGATCCGGTACGGGATCTCCGACGAGCTGGCGTGGGACGTCGGCCTGGCCTGTGGCGGGACGATCGACGTCCTCGTGCAGCCGCTCGTTCCGACCGCCGTGACTGCCGCTGCGACTGCCTCGATCGGACCGGGCGGCGTCGCCGCTGCCGTGGCCACACCGCTCCCCGGCGACGCGCCGCCATCCGTCTTCGGTCCCCACGAGCCGGGCGCGGGCGAAGCACCCGCCTCCTCGATCGTCATCGACGTCGGAGGCCGGATCCTCGAAGGCTCCACCGGCCATCCCGGAACGGACGCCTCGCTGGCGCGCGCGGCTGCCGAGATCCTCGATGACGGGCGTTCTCGGACGGTCGACCTCGACGGCCGCGCGTTCTTCGTCGAGGCGTTCCCGGTGCGTCCGCGACTCGTGATCGTCGGTGCCGTGGAGGTCGCCCGATCGCTCGTCCGCTACGCGCATGAACTCGGCTACGAAACCGTCATCGTGGACGGCCGCGCCTCGTTCGCGACGGCCGAACGCTTCCCG
>SCTE01000357.1 GCA_004298915.1 Chloroflexota bacterium
TGCCAGGCGACCTCACGATCCACGGCGTGACAAAGTCGGTGACGATCCAGGGGCAGGCGCGCCTCAACGGTGACCGCATCGAGATCGTCGCTGCGCTCACGTTCCCCTTCTCCGACTTCGGCATGACCCCGCCGAGCATCGCGGGGTTCGTCCAGGTCCAGGATGACGCGACCCTCGAGGTCCTCGTGTCCCTGGCGCGCTCCGGCTCCTAGCGGAGGTTCGGCCAGGCGCCTGGGCCGCCGCGGGCCTAGACCAGGTTCAGTCGGCGGGCGTCGACCCGGAGGGCCTCGCGGAACGCCGGATCCGCGATCGAGATGAGGGCCTCCGCTCGTTCGTGGAGCGAGCGGCCCCACAACTCGGCCACGCCCCACTCGGTCACGATGGTCCGGGCATGGGCGCGCGTGGTCACGACGCCGGCACCCTCCTTGATCGCGGCAACGATCCGCGACGCGGAGCCCCCGGCGGCGGTCGCGGGCAGGGCGATGATCGCTTGGCCCTCGCTCGCCAGGGTCGCGCCGCGTACGAAGTCCATCTGGCCGCCGACGCCGGAGTACATCCGGTGCCCGATGCTGTCAGCCACGACCTGGCCGGTCAGGTCGACCTCGATGGCCGAGTTGATGGCGGTCATCCGGCTGAACGACCGGATGACATGGGTGTCGTTGGTGAAGTCGACCGGTCGCATCTCGACCATCGGGTTGTCCCGGACGAAGTCGTAGACGCGCTTCGAACCCATGAGGAACGCGGCCACGATCTTGCCGCGGTTGCGCTCCTTCCGGCTGCCGTTGATGACCCCGCGTTGGACGAGGTCGACGACGACATCGGTGAACATCTCGGTGTGGACGCCGAGATCCCGCTTGTCCACGAGGGCCGCACCCACGGCTGACGGAATTCCGCCGATCCCCATCTGGATGGTCGCCCCGTCCGGGACCAGGTCCGCCACGAACTGCCCGATCCGGCGCTCGATCTCCCCCGACGCTCCGACCAGGTGCTCATAGGGAGGCACGTCACACTCGACGGCGAGGTCGATCTGGTCGACATGGATGAAGCTGTCGCCGAGCGTTCGCGGGACGGCCCGGTTGAACTGGACGATGACGGTTTTGGCGGCCCGGATCGCGGCATGGATCGCCTCGACGCTCGTGCCGAGCGAGCAAAATCCGTGGGCATCGGGCGACGTCGCGTTGACGAACACGGCATCGAGCGGAATGAGGCCCGTCTCGAAGAGCCGCGGGACATCGGACAGAAACGACGGGATGTACTCCGCCCGGCCCTCGTTGACCGCCGCCCGGGCGTTGGGACCGATGAACAGGGCCCGATGCCGGAAGTGAGGCGCCATCTCGGGCGCCAGGTGGGGCCCCGGCCCCTCGCAATGCAGGTGGACGACCCGGACGTCCCGCAGCTCGGGGGCCCGGGCGACGAGGGCGTCGAGCAGGACCGAGGGCGTGGCCGCGGCACCGTGCAGGTAGATCTGGTCGCCGGACCTGATGGTGGCGACGGCTTGTTCGGCAGTGACGATCTTCATGATCCGAGCATACGGCCCGGTCGTGGCGCCCCGGGGGTCCGGACGTCCCGTCAACGAGGGCCGAAGGTCGGTGGTTCACCGGGACGAGTCCTGGGGTGGCACGGACCGTGGGGCCGCGTCGGGTCAGCCGGTCCCGCGATCGAACCGATGCTTGGCGACGAACGCCGCGGCCTGGGCGCGTCGCTCGAGGTTCAGCTTCGAGAGGATCGAGCTGACGTAGTTCTTGACCGTCTTGTCGGACAGGAACACCTCGGCGGCGATCTCCTTGTTCGTCTTGCCTTCGGCCACGAGCAGGAGGATCTTCTGCTCCTGCGCGGTCAGCTGGGCCAGCTCGTCCGTATACGTGCCGGTGGCGATGCGACGGATCCGCTCGAGGACCTTGTCGGTGACGGCGGGGTCCAGGAGCGACTCGCCGCGGCCGACCGCCTCGAGGGCGGCCACCAGGTCCCGCGCCCGGATCTGCTTGAGCAGGTAGCCGGCCGCGCCGGCCACGATCGCGGACAGGACCGCTTCCTCATCCGGGAACGACGTCAGCATCACGACCCGCGTATCGGGCAGTTCCGCCCGGATCTCCCGACAGGCCTCGATCCCCGAGCCGTCGGGCAACCGGACGTCCATCACGATGATGTCC
>SCTE01000358.1 GCA_004298915.1 Chloroflexota bacterium
GCCAGGCCGTGCCGGGACGACGTCCGAAGATCCGCTCGATCTCGTCGGCCATGCGCACCAGCTGGGCCACCCGATCACGCTCGGGAATGGAGGCCAGGACCGGCTCGTACCAGCCGCCGCCGAGAATCTCGACCTGGCCCCGGACGGTCAGGGCCCGGATTCGCTCGAGGAAGTCCGGGTGCTCGGCGGCCAGCCACTCCAGAAGCGGTCCGGTGTAGTGGAGGCCGAGCCTGACCCGCGGATGCCGCTCGAGCGCCTCGGCCATCGGCAGGTATGCCGTGCGGTACGTCTCCTCGATGACCCAGCCGAAATTGCCGACCGGCTGGTGGTTGTGGAGGGTGAGCGCGAGGCCGATTCGTCGAGTCACCCGGCGGCTCCGTGACATCTGGTTCTTGACATGGGCATTGGCACGCTGATACGGTCCTGTAAACCGGTTTGCTAAACCGTTTTTCAGGTTCGAGGCCCGATGATACACGGGGCCCGACCGCTCGGTTCCGAGAGGATCTCGGGAGCCCTGGAGGCGTTGGTGGAGCAGGCGACGCGACGAGCGACGATCGCGGATGTGGCGCGGGCCGCCGGCGTTTCCAAGGCCGCCGTGTCGTTCGCGTTCAACACGCCCGAGCGCCTGAGCTCGGACACGGTCGCCCGGATCCGCGACGTCGCCAGCGGCCTCGACTACCGACCCGACCCGGTGGCCCGGATGCTCGCCCAGCGCCGGACCTGGACCGTCGGAATCCTCACCCCGCAGGCCCTCGACGTCATCTTCTCCAACCCGTACTTCGGCGAGTTCGCGGCCGGCGTGGCGACTGCTGCCGAAGCTGCGGGCCTGGCCGTCCAGTTCATCTCGCCGCTCCACGGCTCGCTGGCTCGCGCGGTGGACCGAGCCAGCGTGGACGGGATCATCGCGGTCGGCCTGGGTGCCGATCACCCCGAGATCGGGCAGATCCGCCGATCGGGGATCCCGTATGTCCTGGTCGATTCCACGGCCCTGCCCGACGAGCCGGCCATCCTCGTCGATGACGAGACCGGCGCCCATGCCGCCGCCGCCCACCTGGTGAATCTCGGGCACCGGATGTTCCTGGTCATCGGCATCGAGCCGCCGTCGGCCGGGGCCGCGGCCGAGCCCGCCTGGGTGACGTCGCGCCGCCTGCGTGGCTACCGTGCTGCCGCGGCCGACGCCGGAATCGCCATCCAGGACGATGCGGTCGTCCTCGGGCCGGCCAGCATGGAGGGTGGCATCGAGGCGTTTCACCAGGCCTGGGCCGCAGGGCTTCGGCCCACGGCCGTCCTCGCGATGAGCGACGCGATGGCGATCGGCGCGCTGCGCGCTGCCCGTGAGCTGGGCCTCCGCGTGCCTGCCGACCTGTCGATCGTCGGCTTCGATGACCTCGATGTTGCCCAGTACACCGATCCGCCGCTGACCACCGTCCACCAGCCGAACCGAGAGAAGGGCGAGGAGGCCGTGCGCCTCGTCACCGACGGTGGCCCGCGACGGAACCCGCTGGAGCCGGCCCAGCACCAATTCGCCACGCATCTTGTTGTCCGCGGGTCGACCGCCGTCGTGCCGCCGGTGCGGCAGGAGGTGCCCGACGACAAGGCGTGAGCAGTGGGTCGGTCCGAATCCGTCGGACCGAACGTGCGCAGTGGGCACCGGAGCGACCGGGGCCCGGGATCACGAACCGGACGTTCCGGTCCGCGACCATCGACAGTTGGAGGAGATACGCGAATCATGAAGTCAAGCAAGCGCTTCCTGGCGCTGCTCGGGGTCGTCGCGATCATCGCCGCGGCCTGTGGAGGCGGCGCCACCACGGCCCCGACCACCGCACCGAGCACGGGCAGCACGCCCGCGCCGACCGACAGCGGGCCCGCCCCGCTCTCGGGCACCCTGACCGTTTGGCACGCCTACGGTTCGTCCGGCGGGTCGGCCGAGTTCCGGGCCTTCACCCGGATCCTCGAGGACCTCAAGGCCA
>SCTE01000359.1 GCA_004298915.1 Chloroflexota bacterium
CCGACCGACGACGGGATCTCGACGTTCTCAATGCGCGACGGGCGCCGGATCCATCTGCTGACCGACGGGCACATGGTCAACCTGGCGGGCCCACGTCCCCTCGGCAACACGATCGAATCGATGGACCTCGGGTTCAGCCTTCAGGCGCGCTGCCTCGAGGCCGTCGCCAAGGGCCAGGTCGGGCGGGATTCGTGCGTGGTGCCGGTACCGCGTGCGATCGACGAGTGGATCTCAGCGGCGTACGTGGAGCTGGCGAGAGTTCGGCCCACGCCGACTGCCTAGCGCCGCAGCAGGCCCATCCCGACGCGTCCCTCAGCCGAGCCAGCCCGCCGCCATGGCAAGGACGAGGGCGACGACGAGCCCGCCGACGATCCCGATCAGGCCGGCGCCCCAGGCGACCGAATCGACCGGGCCGAGCGCCTCGCCTTCGCCATGAGCGTGATCGTCGTGGCCGTGATCGCCGCCGTGATCGCCCGCGCCGTGCGGTCCGACCATCGCGTCGCTGCTGTGCGGGTCCGAAGCAATTCCACTCATCTTGTGATGGTACCGCTCTCCGTCAGGGACTGACGGTCAGGCTGCCCACGATCCCGAGGCTCTCGTGCCCGGGCAGGGAGCAGAACGTCGTGTAGGTCCCGGGCGCCAGGTCGACACTGATGACTTCGGATTCGCCCTCTCGAAGGTCCTTCGTGCCGACGAGCACGGTCCCGTCTTGTGCACGGATCGTGATGTTGTGGAGGGTGGGACCCTGATTCGTGACCGCAAGGGCGAACGGCCCGACGACATCGAGGGCTCTGGGATCGAGCCTGAAGTCCTTCACGGTCATGGAGATCGTCTGGAGCCCGGAGTCGAGCGATGCGCTTGGAGCCGGTGACGCGGATGGGAAGCCATCGGGCCCGGACGATGCGTCAGTGGAGGTGGCGGGCGATGCGCTGTCGGTCGTGATCGGGCTGTACGTCCAGCCGGGCGTGGCACCAGGGGCGCATGCCGCAACCACGAGGACGATGGCCAGGGCCAACATGATCTTCATCACGGCTCCTTCGCGTCGGGTGGAATCCCGACGGGTGGACGGCGTACCGCTCACCCGCCGGGACCGAGATCAGCGGAACAGGTCCGGGAGTTTCGCGACGATCGCCTTCGCAAGCGGATCGGCGATCATCTGCATGTGCTGGCCGGCCATGCGGTCGGCGGCAGCGGCGGCAGTCCAGTCCATCGCAGCCTGCGCGTCGACGATGGCCTTCGTGGTCAGGATGTGCTCCTGGGTGAGTTGCGTCAACGCATCCTTCGGGAGATCCGTGGCACTCGCCAGGAAATCGACGAACTGGGGCAGGTAGATGGTGGTCAGGTCGTTGACGGCCTTGTCCATCTTGGCCTGATCCTTCGTGGCCACGCCAGTGGTGTAGTCGACGAAGAAGCCGTTGTGGGCGCTCCAGATCGCGTTGAATGCATCCTTGGCGTCGGCCCCGTAGAGGCTGCCGATGGCGGCGCCGATGTCGGTGCCGTTGGTGTTGAGGGCCGTGCCCGCCGCTGCGAACTCGTCCGAGCGTCCGCCGAGGGCTGCGCCCGTAGCCGCTGACGCGAGGTAGAGGTGTTCCTGGAGGAGCTGGTTGAGCCCGACCCGGAGGTCGACGCCCTTGTTCACGGCCTCACCCGTGAAGGTGTCCGGGAACTTCGCCGCGATGGCCGGGGCCAGCGCGTCGCCGATCATCCGCATGTGGGCATAGGCAAGCCGGATATTGGCGTACGCCGCGGTCCAGTCACCCTTGGCCTGGGCATCGACGATCGCCTTGGTCTGCAGGACGTGCTCGGTCGTGAGCTGGGTCACGGCATCCTTCGGGAGTCCGGTTGCGCCGACGATGAAGTCGGTGAACTGGGGCACGTAGATCGTGGTCAGGTCACTGACGGCCTTGTCCATCTTGGCCTGATCCTTCGTGGCCACGCCGGTCGTGTAGTCGACGAAGAAGCCGTTGTGGGCACTCCAGATTGCGTTGAACGCGTCCTTGGCGTCGGCTCCATAGACCGATCCGAGCAACGCTCCGATGTCGGTTCCGTTGGTGTTGAGGAGCCCTCCGTAGGCGGCGAACTCGTCCGAGCGGCCGCCAAGAGCAGCGTCGGTTGCCTTGGCCGCGAGGATGATGTGCTCACCGAGCGCGAGGTCGATCTTCGCCCGCAGGTCGGCGGCGGCCGAATCGGTCATCACCTCACCCATCGCGTCGGGCGAGCCGGACGGATCGTGAGACATCATCGCGTCAGTCGGGGCCGGTGAGGCCGTCGGGGCCTGGGATGCGGCTCCGCCACATGCGGCGAACAGCACGACGGCGGCAGTGGAGAGCGCGATCAGATCGGAAGAGC
>SCTE01000039.1 GCA_004298915.1 Chloroflexota bacterium
GCCAGTCGAGCCACGTATTTGCGCCGACGAGCGGCAGCGTCACGATAGCGATGGCCGCGAAGATCGCCAGGCCGGTCAGGGCCGCGGCCGGCCGGCGCCGAAGCAGGTACGCCCAGGTGTGAACCTGCGAGACCTTGAGCGCTCCCACGAACGTGCCGAGGAGGCCGTCGGTGATCGCCGGACGAGGCGACGCCGCCGGGTCGACCGGTCGGCCGTCTCGGTACAGGAGGACGACGAACGCCGCGAACAGGAGCACCTGGACGTTGCCGCCGATGATCGCTTCGAGGAACGGCGGCCAGGTCAGGGCGATCGCTGCGACGACCGGGCCGAGGCCCAGCCGGCGACCGGCGGCGTAACCGGCGCCGGTCAGGATTGCGGTCCAGATGGTCATCACGACGGCTCTCGGAAGCACGGTCAGGGGCGCGATGATGGGCAGCACGAACGGTGGGTACAGGAACGGCAGCCCTGGGCCATTCGGCGCATGGAACGCGGCCGCCGGATAGGGATCACCGCCGGCCACCCACCGCTCTGCCGCCCTGAGGGGGATCTCGAGGTCCACGCCGTACGGGTAGCCGAGCACCAGGTCCCGGGCCGACGAGGCCATGACGACGAGGAGGACCAGCACGAGCAGCGCCACCACGGCGTCTGCCGCTGAGCCGCGCCGAAGGCTGGCCGTCGTCGGTCGCATCGCTCCCATGGCTCGCATCGTAGGTGACGCCGCGTAGGATGCCGCACGTGCCAACACGACGATCGGCCCTCGACGCCCCGGGCGTCAGGACGGTGCTCGCACTTGGTGCCGTGATCGGACTCGTCATCGGGCTGAGCACATTCATCCTGCATGCCCGTCTCGACCCGTTCGCCGACGTCCATGCCTACTACGACGCGGGCGCCCGGCTCAACGCCGGACGACCGCTCTACGAGCAGCCGGCTGGAACCGACGACGCCGACTTCTACCGCTACCCGCCGCTGCTTGCCATCGCCTTCCGGCCACTGGCGCTGCTCCCGTTCGAGACGGCGGCGTGGCTCTGGGAGGCGGTCCTCCTCGCCCTGTTTGCCGCCACGGTCATCCGGATGGGCCTCCGGAACCGCTGGACCTGGCTGACGCTCGGCTGGCTGGCTGCCCCGGTCGCGTGGAGCCTCGTCATCGGCCAGGCCCAGGTCGCCGTCACGTTCCTGCTGGCCATGGGATCGCCGCTCGGGGTGGCCACGGCCACCCATCTCAAGCTCCTGCCGGCCCTCGTGGCGGTCTTCTGGATCGCGCGGCGCGACTGGGCCTCGTTCGGGCGCTTCGTCGGCTGGACGGTCGGCCTCGGAGTCCTGTCATTCGTGCTCGAGCCGGCGGGCAGCATCGCGTTCCTTGGGTTCACCGACCTTGCCCAGGTGGGGAACGTCGAGAACCGTTCGCTGTTCGCGATCTCGCCCGTCCTGTGGGTTGGCTCGACGGCCATCCTCGTCGTGCTGGCCTACCGGTTCGCGGCTTCGCGCGCCGGCTGGGCGCTGGCCGTCGCGGCGTCGGTCTTCGCGAGCCCGAGACTCCTCCTGTACCAGCTGTCCACGCTCATGGCGACCGTGCCGCGCGG
>SCTE01000040.1 GCA_004298915.1 Chloroflexota bacterium
CTCCCGCCTCGATCGAGGTTGGGTAGGCGCCTTCGTGACAACCGGATTCTTCAGCGACCAAGCGCAGCGTGAGGTGCAGACAGATCGCTTCCCCCTCCTGATGCTCAATGGCCGACATGTTGGCGAGGCTGTCGTCAAAGAAGCCGCTCTGCAAGGACTGGCCGTTGCCGAATATGTCCGTGCCGTAGATGCGGATTACGATCTTCGGTTGTCAGGCAGGGCGCCGATTGAGGTCCTGAACGACTAGGCCGGGAGATCTGCCAGTTCCCGGAATTGGCCCAATGCGTCATCGGCGTGATCGAGCGCCTGATCTCAAAGATGGGTTGTGCTCCCGCTGGCACTACCGCTCACCGCCGCGCCTCGCCCTGTGGTCCGCGACTGCGGAGCGCGAAGTTCGCCTGTGAGTAGCTCATCTTCCGGACCGACTCCGACGCCCGCATCGACCACTGCGTCTCCTCGGCCCTGAGCCCCTCGGCAATGGCCCGGAGTTCCGGGTCGCGGCCGGCGTAGGCCAGGATCCGGCGCGAGACCTCGTGGAGGCCGCGCACGGCGCGATCGAAGTCGCCGGTTCGGTTCATTCGCACCGCTTCCTGCCGGGCCCGAGCCGCGAAGAGCGCGGCGACCCGGCGATCGACGGAGAGATCGCGTGCCTGGCCGTCGTTGGCCATGTCGTCGGCGTAGGTCCAGCCGATGGCCACCGGCGCGTAACTGCCGCGGGCCAGGACCCCGTCCTTGTCCGTCACGCCGATGAGGACGCCGATCCCCGATCCCATCGGCCCGTAGCCGAACTTGATCCGGATGACGGCCTCGAGGTGCTGCCCCGCGACGAGGTCGCCCAGCAGCAGGACGGACCGGCTGCCGCGTTGCTCGAAGCGGTACGGGGACAGCGGCGCGATCGTCATGCCATCCGGCGCGGTGATCTCGATCGCCGCGTCGCGGGCCACGATCTCCAGGAGCTCGCCGACCTCGCTGGCGATGAGGTCGGTGATCTGCTCCGGCCGCTCGATGTAGTAGAAGTGGCCGCCGCCGGCGTCGGCCATGCCCTGGAGGAGCGTCTCGTCGAAGTCCTCCCCCACCCCGAACGTCGTGGTGGAGATGCCGCGGGCGCGCAGCTCGCCGGCGTGGCGGGCCAGCTCCGCGGGATCGGTGATCCCCTGGTTCGCGAGGCCGTCGGTCAGCAGCAGCACGCGATGAACACCGCTCCCGCCGGCCGCCGCCAGGTGGATGGCCACCTGCTCGGCACCCTTCAGCCAGCCGCCACCGAGATTGGTGGACCCACGGGACTCGATCTCCCGGACCCGCGCGATGGCCCCGCTCCGTGCCTCGCTCGAGGCCGCGGTGGACTCCACGACGACATCGATGTGGTCGTCATACGCGACGACCGAGAAGCGATCGTCGGGCAGCAATCGCCCGATCGCCGCCTCGATGGCCTGTCGCGCAAGCACGATCTTCTCGCCGGCCATGGACCCTGAGCGATCGAGGACGAAGGCGAGGTTGACGGGCTCGCGCTTGCGCTCCTGCGTCGCCGGCGGTGCGTCGAGCTCGACAAGGACGAAGCGCTCGCTGCGATGGGTGGCACGGATCAGCGTCCGGTCTGTGCGGGCGCGCAGGGCGGCCTCGTTCGGGTGGCGCCGCTCGGCGTTGGGGTCGTGGTTC
>SCTE01000360.1 GCA_004298915.1 Chloroflexota bacterium
GCGGCGCTTCCGACCCGGGTCCGGGCGTCGGACCAGGGGTTGGGGGCTGTGTCGCGCCGCCTGACGCCGTCGACGTCGGACCGGGCGAGCTGGTCGAGGCGCAGGCGGCGACCAGGGCACCGAATGCGGTCGCGAGGCCGGCCAGGAAGTGCCGCCGCGATAGCACGCCCGTCAGGCGGTCCGTCCCAGGATCTCGGTCAGCATGCGAACGAACTTCGGCTCGTCGGCATCCATCGCGAACGAGACATTGGCCGGCCGCCCACTCCGGAACCGGAAATCGCAGACCGTCCGGCCCACGGACAGCTCGGCGTCGGTTTCGACATCGACCGGAATGAACTGGGTCGTGATGATCGTCGGATCGATGACCGCGCACACCGCCAGGGCGTCGTGGACCGGCGCGGCATTGGATCGATGCATCGGCTGGGTGGCGCCATAGCCCTCGATCCGCTTCTCGACGAAGCGCGCCGCGGCCTCGCCGCCGGGCGTCCCGAGCCCGCGCAGGGTCCGGCAGTCGTCCAGGGACACGAGCGCTCGGTGCGTGGCGTCGAGCGGCACCATCCGGATCGGCCGGCCACAGTTCACGACGATCCGGGCAGCCTCGGGATCGAGCCAGATGTTGAACTCGGCGGATGCGGTCGAGTTGCCGTGGTCATGCGCGCCGCCCATGATCACGATCTCCGGGATCTTCGCGAGCATCGCCGGTGCCTTCTGGATGGCCATCGCGATGTTCGTCAGCGGGCCCACGGGCACGAGCGTGATGTCGCCAGCCGAGGCCAGGTAGGTGTCGATCAGCCAGTCGACCGCATGGCCCGGCTGGACGCTCGCGGTCGTCGCGGGTGGCAGGTCGAGGAGGTCCCCATGGATCCGCCCGGCGGGGTTGAGCTGGGTCATCTGGGCCCGGGCCATCGGGCGGTCCATCCCCTCGTGGACGGGCACCTGCGGCATCCCGATCCAGTCGAAGACCCGCAACGTGTTCTCGGTGCAGTTGTGGACCGCCGTGTTGCCGTTCACGGTCGTCGCGCCCACGAGCTCGATGTCCGGGGAGAGGGCCCCCACCATGAGCGCGACGGCGTCATCGGTGCCGGTATCGACGTCGAGGATGATCTTGGTCGTCATGCGGACAAGTCTGCCCGATCCGGGTCCGCGCCGGCGCGGGGCGTCGCGTCGGCGCCCGGCGTGGCGGCGCCCGAGGTCGCGCCGGCGCCCGGCCTCGAGGCCGCACGCGAGCCCGCTGCCTCGAACTCCCGGATTGCCCCGCGCACCCGATCCGGCGATGCCGGAACCGTCGTGATCCGGGCGCCGGTCGCGGCATGGATCGCGCCGAGGATGGCCGGCGCGGTCGGGACGAGCGCCGGCTCGCCGACGCCCTTGGCGCCAAAGGGTCCTGCCGGCTCTGGATCCTCGATGAGCAGGCAGGTGATCGGCGGCATGTCGCCGACCGTCGGGACCAGGTAGTCGTGGAGGTTCTCGGTCCGGCCCGGCACGTACGCCTCCATGAGCGCGAGGCCGAGTCCCTGCGCAATGCCGCCGTGGATCTGGCCCTCCACCTGGGTCGGGTTGACGGCCCGCCCGACATCGTGGGCGGCAACCATCCCGAGGACCCGGGTCGTCCCGAGGTCGAGGTCCACCTCGACCTCGGCGATCTGGGCACCGAACGCGTACGTCGCATACGGTCGGCCCTGGCCATCGGCGTCCAGGGGCGTCGTCGTGGGATCGAAGAACCCGCGGCCCAGGAGCACCGGCCTGGCCGAGGCATCCGTGGCCGCGACCGGCGGCAGCTCCGCCAGGTCGATGACCACGGGCCGGCCTCCGGGCTCGGTCACGGTCGCGCGCCCGTCGCCGAGGGTAATGGTGGCGCCGTCCCCGGCCTCGGCGAGCTGGAGGACCTGCGCCCGGAGGTCCTCGCCGGCGAGCCGCGCCGCGTTCCCCGACACGAACGTCTGCCGGCTCGCGGATGACTTGCCGGCATCGGCGGTCCGATCGGTGTCCCCGGAGACGAGCGCAACGGTTTCGGGCGCCACTCCAAGCGCATCGGCCGCGATCTGGACCAGGACGGTGGAGGCACCCTGCCCGATGTCCACGGCGCCCGAGTAGAGCGTGACGGCCCCGTCGCGATCCACGCCGAGCTCGATCGTGGATGGGTTCATCATGCTCGTGTTGCCGATCCCGTACCACATGGCCCCGATGCCGACCCCACGGCGCGATCGGAGCCCGCCCGCCACGGCCTGCTCGTTCCACGCCGAGGCCGCGAGCCGGCGCGCGATCCAGTGCGTCCGGAGCGCCTCGAGGCAGGCCGCCAGGCCCGCACTCGCCTCGAGGACCTGCCCGGTGGCGGTCGTCGAGCCCGCACGCAGGGCGTTCCGAAGCCGGAATTCGAGCGCATCGAGACCCAGCTGTGCCGCCAGGTCGTCCATGATCGCCTCGTGGGCAATCGCGGCCTGCGGAACCCCGAAGCCGCGGAACGCGCCCGCGGGCGGGTTGTTCGTATGGATTGCCCGCGTCGTCGCCAGGATCGCGGGCACCTCGTACGGGCCCATGGCGTGAACCGGGACGCGGTTCGCGACCGTGGGCCCCCACGAGGCGTAGGCGCCGGTGTCGAAGTCGCCGTGGAACTGGAACGCGGTGAGGCGGCCATCCGCGTCGGCCCCGGCCCGGGCCCGGATCGTCGATGGATGGCGCTTCGGGCTCGCGGCCATCGATTCGGGGCGCGTCCAGACGGCCCGGACCGGCCGATCCAGCAACCAGGCCGCGGTTGCGACCAGCGGATGGACCGACAGGTCGAGCTTGCCGCCGAAGCCACCGCCGACCGCGCTCGGAATGATCCGGACCTGGTCGGGTCGCAGGCCGAGGATCAGCGCGACCTCGTCGCGGTCCATGTACGGCGTCTGCGTGCTCACGAACAGCTCGATCCGGTCGCCGACCCGACGCGCCGAGCCGGCCTCGGGCTCGATGTAGGCGTGCTCGACGAACGTGGTCTCGACCTCAATTTCGGCGATCGCGCTGGCCGCCTCGAGCCCCGCATCGACGTCGCCCCGGGCAACTCGGCCGCTGATGAGCACGTTCCCGGGCGCGTGTGCATGGAGCACCGGCGCATCCGCCGCCGTGGCTGCCTGCATGTCGGCGAGCGGCGACAACGGCTCCCACTCGATCGGCACGTCGGTGTCGGCGATGCCGTCGATCGTCGCCGCGTCGCCGACCAGCGCGAGCACCGCTTCGCCGCGATGACGAACCTCGCCGTCCGCGAGCGCCGGCTGGTCCTTGCCCGTAGCGTAGATCCCGTACCGATTCTGGCCCGGGATGTCGGCCGCCGTGAGGACCATGGCGAGCCCGGGAAACCGGCGCCTGAGGGGCTCGAGGTCGCCGATCCTGAACCGCGCCCGCGCGTGTGGTGACCGGACCGCCCGAAGGGCGAGGAATGCGGCGGGCGGCTGGTCGGCGCCATAGGTCGCGGTACCGGCGACCCGCTCGATGCCATCGACCTTGGCAAGCCGCGCTCCCACGGCCGGTAGGCGTGCGCCCAACGGGGCGGTGGCCGCCCCTGGCCCGCCCGCGGGCCCCGCCGCCCCCACCGGTCCGCCGCGGGTCGCCGCGGCTGCCTGTCCGACGGCCTCGACGATCTTGCGATAGCCGGTACATCGGCACAGGACACCGCCGATGGCGTCGGCGATCTGCGCCTCGGTCGGCGCGTCCGGGCCCTCGACGAGCTCCTCGGCGGCCATGAGCATGCCGGGGGTGCAGATCCCGCACTGGGCGGCGCCCGTCTCGAGGAAGGCCTGCTGCAGGCCCGAGAGATCGGCGAACTCGCGGGGCGGGGCCTCCCCTGCCCCTCGTGTCGCCGCGGCCCCCATCCCCTCGACGGTCCGGACATCGGAGCCGGCGACCTGCGCCACCGGGACGAGGCACGCGCAGGCCTGCTGATCGTCGATCCGGACCGTGCAGGCGCCACAGTCCCCGGCGTTGCAGCCGACCTTCGTGCCGGTCAGCCCCAAATCCTCGCGGAGCACGTCGGCGAGCCGCCGCATCGGTTCGACCTCGATGTCCACGGGTCGGCCGTTGACCCTGAAACTCACCCACGCCGTCACGCGGCGAGCTCCTCGAGGGCGCGGCGGACCAGCGCCTCGGCCCCCTCGAGCCGGTAGGTCCCCGTGCCGCGGACGTCGTCGATCGGCGACAGGCCGGCGAGGTGCTCCGGACGCACCGTCGCCCCGACGCCCGGCGCGGCAGGTTGGCCCACGAGCGCTGCCTCGAGGTCCCAGAGACGCCGGGCCACGGGGGAGCACGCGCCGACGGCGACTCGGGCATGCGTGACGCGCCGCGTGGCATCAACTGCGACGACGGCGGCAACCATGGCGATCGAGATGACGAGGTACGCCCGCGATCCGAGCTTGAGGAACGTGGATCGAACGGAGGAATCGAGCGCCGGGATGAACAGGCCGGTCACGATCTCGTCGGCCGCGCGCACCGTGGTCCGGTTCCCGGTCACGAAGGCGGCAACCGGCACGCGC
Organism: Chloroflexota bacterium; assembly: GCA_004298915.1. Lineage (GTDB taxonomy): Bacteria > Chloroflexota > Limnocylindria > Limnocylindrales > CSP1-4 > UBA5189. The sequence goes on from SCTE01000360.1 coordinate 4,506, forward strand.
CGCTCGCCGCGCACGGACGCGAGCACGACCTCGGCATCGAGGGCGAGCAGGTTCGGGGTTCCATCGGCTGCCGGCGAGGCGTTCACCAGGTTGCCGACGACCGTCGCGCGGTTCTGGATCTGCCGTCCGCCGATGGTCCTCGCCGCGCGCCGGAGGCCGTCGAACAGCGGCGGCAGGTCCGCCGTCGCGACATCGGTCCAGGTCGCCAGCGCGGGGATCCGCCACCCGCCGTCGGCCGGCTCGATGGCCCGTAACCCGGCGATCCCGGTGACATCGATGACGTCGTCGTCGGTGACCCGACCGACACGCGCCGGATAGTGGTCGGTCGCCCCGGCCACGATGACTCCGGGCCGCCCGTCGTCCGCCGCGCGCGCCAGGGCCTCGATGGCCTCGGCCAGGGTGGCGGGACGCAGGTAGCTGCCCATGCCGATGGCGAGCGTCAGGCCTCGACCAGCGGCAGCACCCGCTCAGCCAGGACGTCGAGATCGGCGAACTCCCAGGTGAGCGGGTTGAGGATCAGGTGGTCGACGCCGCCGAGGGCGGCAACCTTGCCGCGGATCTTGTCCGCGACCTCCTCGGCCTCGCCGAGGAGGTAGTACTGCTGCCAGTAGTCGAGGTCCATCCCGGAGTAGACCGAGAACGCTCGCGCGGCGCTGGCCGGATTCTCGCCGGGCGCCAGGACGTGGACGAAGTTCGAGTAGACCTTGGACAGCTCCTCGGGCCGCCGGCCGAGCTCGATCATGAAATTGCTGATGGCCGCCCAGTCATCGGCGACCATTTCTGCCGTCGCCGAGGAGTGCGGGACCCAGGTCGTCGCGTACTTCGCGATCCGCCGGAGCACCGGCTCGATCGACGGGACGTCCTGGCCGTAGATCCGGGCCGAGGGCTGGGTGCCGCCACCGATCCAGATCGGTGGGTGCGGCCGCTGGACGGGCTTTGGGAAGACCGTCAGGTCGTGGAACTGGTAGTGCCGGCCCTCGTAGGTGACGTGATCCCCGGCCCAGAGCGCGGTGATGGCCTCGAGCATCTCGGTCATCCGCCGTCCGCGTTCGCGATACGGGATCCGGAGCGCCGCGAACTCCGCCTCGTTCCAGCCGACGCCCACGCCGAGCACGGATCGTCCACCGGACAGGACGTCGAGCGTCGCCCATTCCTTGGCAAACGCCACGGGGTCGCGGAACGGCAGGACCAGGACCATCGTGCCGAGGCGCATCGTCCGGGTGACTCCGGCGAGGGCACTCAGCAACGCGACCGGCTCCAGCCACGCCACCCGGTAGGCGGGCGGTGCCACGAGCAGGTGATCGATCAGCATGGCCGTCTCGAAGCCGAGATCCTCGGCGTGACGCAGGTAGGCGCCCATCTGGTCGAGCGACGGTCCGCCATCCGGAAGGGCGAAGGACGGCAGGCGGAGCCCGAACTTCATCGGATCAGTGCCCGCCCGTTGCCGGCCCGGTCGCCCCGACGACCTCCGCGGCCCGTGCCGCGGGCGCCGTGTTCCGGCTGCGCCCGAGCATCACGACGCCGTCGATCATGACCATCGAGATCCCCGGCAGGTCGCCGATCGCCAGCGCACCGAGGGCCGTGTCGGCGGCCGAGCCGATCGGGGCATCGATCAGGCACACGTCGGCCGCCCGCCCGACCTCGATCCGTCCGACATCCAGGCCGTGGATCCGGGCCGTGTTGCCCGTCGCGAAGGCAATCGCGATCTCCGGTGCGATCCCGCCGAGCGACGCGAGGTGAGCCATGGTCCGCAGGATCCCGAGTGGAACGACGCCCGTGCCCGACGGTGCATCGTTGCCGAGGATCACCCGGTCAAGGGCGACGGCGTCGGCCGCCAGCCTGGCCGCGAGGAGGGCCGCTCGTCCGTTCCCGCAATGGACGATCTCGATGGCCATGTCCGATGCGACGAGCCGCTCGATGTCCGCGTCCGGGAGGGCGGTCGTGCCGCCGTTGATGTGGCCGACGATGTGTGGACGCGCTTCGAGCACCGCGTCGGCACTGATGGCGCTCGATCCCGCGATCGATGGCCCGCCGGTATGGAACGTGACCGTCATCCCGTACTGCTTCGCCCAGGCCACCATGGGGGCCGCCTGCGCGCCGGTTTTGACGCCGCCCAGCCCGATCTCGCCGACCAGTCGAACGCCGGCGGCGGCCATCTCCGCGAAGTCCCGCTCGACGAGGCCGAGCTCGAGGATCGGGGCGCCGGCATGGACCTTGACCCCGGCCGGCCGAAGGTTCTGGTAGCTCTTTGCAGCGACGATCGCCAGCGCCTTGAGGCCGACGACGTCCTTGGGCCGGCCCGGCAGATGGACCTCGCCCGCCGAGATCACGGTCGTGACGCCGCCATGGAGCCCGGATTCGATGAAGTCGATCGTCCGCTGGCGCGGGGTGAAGTCGCCGAACACGGGATGAGCGTGGGAATCGATGAGCCCGGGAATCGCCGTGGTTCCGTGGGCGTCGATCACCCGGTCGCCGTCCGCCAGCCCGTCCGGGACCAGGTTCCGCCCGATCGCCGCGAACCGGCCA
>SCTE01000361.1 GCA_004298915.1 Chloroflexota bacterium
CCCATCGGGCCACCGTCGTCGGGCATCGCTGCGCTGGGCCGCTCGGCCAGCCGGGAGATCATCGAGTGGAGAACCGAACGCGCGTCGTCGACGGCGGTTTCGTCCTCGCCGGTCCTGGTCGAGCCATCGATGGCCAGGTCGAGATCGAGGATGGACGCCACCATGGCTCGATGATCGTCCCGGGCGACCGCCTCGTTGAACGCGTGCTCACAGGCTGCGGCCGCCGATCGGACCGCGCCGAGCCGGCCACGGTCTGGCCCCGGCGGCTCCGATCCTCGGGCCTGGGCGCTCGCGGGCTCCCAGCCGATGTCGACGGGCGCGTCCTCGCCGAGCCGGCGAGCGAGCTCGGCGAGGCCGTCGATCTCGATCTCCGAGCCGCTCGGGAGCACGGTGCCACGTCCGCGCGAACGGACGGTCACGCCACCCCGTCCGGCCACGGCCACACGCATATCCTCGAGATCGACGATCAGCGCGGTATGGCCGTCGATGCCGAGGACGAAGGCATCGTCGGGAAGCTGCGCCTCGAGCTCGGCCAGCCGCCGCTCGCCGATGTAGCAGAAGCGCGTGTCGTGATTGCCGCCCTCGGCGTTGTCGTAGTGCGGGACGACGGCCGCGTGCAGGCCTGTCAACGCCCCGAGCAGGTCGAGGCCCCGAAGCCAGTAGGGTGCCTCGCCGACCTTGTAGATCTCGTAGACCGGGATCGTCCACGCTCCGAGCGTGAGGGCAGCGGCACTCGCCATCGTGACGATGCCTCCGGTCCGGAGGCGATCCTCGAGCGCCGGAGGGATCGGGCCGCCGAGCCACTGCCGCAGGGCGTAACTCGGGCTGCCCGGACCGGCCATCACGTACCTGGATTCGCGGATGACCGCGACCGCCGCCGCCGTGGTCACGGCATCGACATCACGATTCGGGAACGTCGCGATCGAGACAGGACGGCCGACGCGGTCGACGAAGAACTGCACCGTCCGAGCACTCAGGTCGGCGGCGTTCTCCTGGAACCCGTACGGCGTGTCGATGATCGCTGCCTTGACGGGTCCCGGCCCGAGGCGGTCGAACAAGGCTCGGTGCACCTTGGCCATGGTCGGTGCCGTCTCGCCCGAACCCATGATGACGAGCACCCGCGGATCCCCCATATCGCGCGGAGCGTATCGCCCGTCGGGCATCGCTGTCGATGCGGGGCCGCGCGGCCGTTCCGCCGCCGTGCGTCGACCGACGCCGAAGGGCGTCACGGCGTCGGGCGATCCGTGGAAACATAGGGACGATGCGCACCCGCACCAACCGCCTCCGTCGCGTCGGCGCCTTCGCGCTCATGGCCGTGCTGGGCGGGAGCCTGGGCCTCGTCGTCGCCCCGTTCGTCCGTCCGGCTGCAAGCATCGGTCATCCGGTCACCGTTGACAGTCGCGAGGTGCACGTGGTCGTCGACGGCGAGCAGATCGTCGCCCTCCCGATCGCCGCGAGCCATGTCGCCGTCCACTGGGCCGGGGCGCCGGACGCCGTCGTGACGATCGCGTTCAGCACGGACGGGACGACCTTCGATGACCCTGCGACGATCGAACCCGACGAGATGGGGGATCGGTCCGAAACTGCCGAGACCTACGGGCGGGTGATGGTGGCCCAGGGGGCGCACTACGTCCGCCTCAACGCGGATCGGGTCCTGACCGACGTGACCGTCGTCGCCATGGACGGCGGCAACGAGACCGTGGCCGAACCCGACACGGCGTACACCACATCGGCCGCATCCGCCCAGCCAGCCATCATTTCGAGAGCGGCGTGGGGTGCCGACGAATCACTCCGTTTCGACGACCAGGGCCTCGAGCCGTGGCCGGAGGTCTTCGAGAAGGTCCAGAAGATCGTCATCCACCACACCGCCGGCCCGAACTACGACCCCAACCCGGCCGCGACGGTCCGCTCGATCATGCGATACGACGCGATCACCAAGGGCTGGACCGACATCGGCTACAACTTCCTCATCGATTCCGGCGGCCACATCTATGAGGGGCGCCACTCCCGGACCTATGCCCCGGGCGAGATCCCGACCGGCGAGGACGCCGCCGGACTGCTGGTGACGGGCGCCCATGCCTTCGAGTTCAACTCCGGGGTCATCGGGATCGCGATGATGGGCACCTTCACGAACCGGGACATCACCTCGGCCGCCCGCGCGTCCTTGGAGAAGCTGATTGCCTGGGAGTCGGAGCGCCACGGGATCGACCCTCAGGGCGCCTCGACGTATGTCAACGCCGTGACCGGTGCCGCTCGCTCCTTCCCGAACATCGCGGGACATCGCAACGTTGCCGCGACCGCCTGCCCGGGTGGCGTCTTCTACGCGACGCTGCCGGCCTTGCGCAAGGCCGTCGCCGGGCGAATTTCCGCAGCCAGGGGCGTCGGCGTCGATGCGGCACCACCGGTCGTCACCGCGATCACGCCCACGACGATATCGCCGACGATGAGCCGCTCGCTCGGCTTCGGGATCGTGTTCAACGAACCCGTCATCGACCTGACCGAAGCAGATCTCGCGATCACGGGGACGTCGACCGGCTGGAGCATCGCCAGCCTGACCGGTTCCGCGGCGGTCTACGCCGTGACCCTCACGGCCGATTCGCCGACGCCGGGCACGGTCGGACTGACCCTGGCCGCCGATTCGGTAACCGACCTGTCCGAGAACCTCGGGCCTGCCGGACCGGTCGATTCCGGGACATCGACCTGGGTCGACGATCTCGGAGGCACGGTGACGCGGATCGCGGGTTCGGATCGCTACACGACCGCTGCCGCCATCAGTGCCGCGACGTTCGCCCCGGGCGTTCCCGTGGCCTACATCGCGACCGGAACCAAGTACCCGGACGCGCTCGCCGGTGCCGTGCCTGGCGCGCTGGCGCCTGGGCCGGTGCTCCTCGTCTCCGGCTCCACGATCCCGCACGTAGTCGCCACCGAACTCACGCGCCTGGCGCCCGGTCGAATCGTCATCCTCGGCGGGATCTCGGTGGTCCCCACGAGTGTCCAGACGGCCCTCGCGGGCTACACCACGGGGACCGTGACCCGGATCGCGGGGGTCGATCGATACGACACGGCGGCAGCCATCAGCGCGGCGACCTTCGCGCCCGACGTTCCGATCGCCTATGTCGCGACCGGCAAGAAATTCCCGGACGCACTCGCCGGCGCGGTTGCGGCCGCGCTCGGGCCGGGTCCCATGCTCCTGGTTCCGGGCGAGGCCATTCCGCCATCCGTTGCAGCCGAGCTCGGCAGGCTCAAGCCCGGGAGGATCGTGGTCCTCGGGGGAGCGTCCGTCGTCTCGTCGGGGGTGCAGGCCGCGCTGGCCGACTACACGGCCGGTACGGTGACCCGTATCGCGGGCATCGATCGATACGCGACCGCGGCGGCCATCAGCGCCGCGCACTTCGACCCGGGCGTGCCGGTCGTCTACATCGCGACGGGCGACAACTACCCTGACGCACTGAGCGGTGCCGTGGCCGCGGCACTTGGGCCAGGGCCCCTGCTGCTGGTCGCCGGAGGCACGATCCCGCCCGTGGTCGCGACCGAGCTGACACGCCTGAAGCCCGGCCGAATCGTGATCCTCGGCGGCGTGGCGGTGGTCTCGGCCGGCCTGCAGGCCAGGCTCGCGAGCTACCTCGCTCCCTAGGGACCACGATCCGCGGGTCGTTTGACATCGGTCATGCACGCCGACCCCCATCGGTCACGTGACCGATGACGTCGCGTCGAGCTTCGACGACCGTGTCTCCAACGGGTGACCGGCCGCCGGTGCGGGCCCGGGTCATGGAGACATGCGGATGGCGCGGTTCATGGATGTTCACACGGGCTTCATCGGCGTAACCGAAGCCCAGCTCAAGGCGGCCCACGGGCGCGACCTGGCGATCCAGGACGACGAGGGCATGACCTTCGAGCGTGCCTGGCTCGATCCCGAAACGGGCAAGGTGTTCTGCTTGTCAACCGGTCCGACCCGGGAAGCCCTCATGCGCATCCATGAGCGCGCGGGGCACCCGACGGCCGAGGTCTACGAGATCCCCGTGGAGGTTGTGTGATGCGACGGCTCATCGTTGTGCTCGCGCTTGCGAGTGCATTGGTCATGGCAACGGTCCCGGCTGCGTTTGCCGCCGGCGGCTCCGATCAGGCGCAGAAGGAAGCGGCAGGGTGGGGCTGTGCAGCCGCGGTCGGCCTCCCGGCCGGTCACTGCATCAGCCCCGGTACGCGGGCGCAGTGGCCAGCCGGAGTGTTTGCCAAGGGCAACACGTTCCAGCTCCTCGTCTTCGACGCCAACGGCAAGTTCGTGACGGCCGAGATCGCCACGTTCGAGGCCTCCGCTGACGGGCGACCCTGCCCGCACGACGAGGAATCACCCGACGGCAACTACTGGGAGTTCATCCCGGGCCTGTGGGTGTGCCACCATCGCTCCGAGTAGCCACTGACGGTGCCTGCACCGCCGAAGGATCGGCAGCCTCGATGCCCCGTCCCCAGGGACGGGGCATCGTCACGTCATCAGCCCGCTGCCTCCGATGGCTGGCCGAACGTGCGCGCCGGGCCGGCCGCGCGCCGTGACGTCAGGGTTGTCGAGGTCAGCGGTTTGAGCCGACCACGGTTCGTGAGATGTTCGCGACCCACGCCGCGATCTCCGCTCGGCGTGACACGCCCAGTTTGGCCAGGATGTGCTCGACGTGGGCACTCGCCGTCTTCGGGGAGATCGTGAGCGCATCCCCGATCTCCGCGTTCGTCATGCCCTCGGAGATCAGCCGCGCGACCTCGAATTCCCGCGACGTCAGCGGCCGCCACGGCTCGTCGAGCGTCCCGCGCCCGCGATGGGTGACCCGGGCCAGTTCCTCGGCCCTGGTCAGGAGGGGCTCGCTCCCGAGGCGCGTCGCGGTCGCGCGGACCGCCGCCAGGATCGCGGCAGCTTCGGCGAACCGGTTCGATCGGAGGTGACAGGCAGCAAGATCGAGGCGTGCCCATGACGCCTCCCAGACCCGTCCGGTGGCATCCCATCCCGAAATGGCCGCCTCGAACGAGTCGCGGGCGATGCCGGTCGCACCGGCGGCGAGCCTGATGATGCCGGTCATGTGGTTGATCGCAGCTCGCACCGGGCGCTCGCCGGCCCATGGGGCGAGATGCTCCTCCACGGACGCGGCCCATCGCGCGGCGGCTTCGGGCCGCTCGAGCGCGAGGTAGGCGCGGACGCCGATCACCGCGAATGGCACCAGGAGGGCCCGTTCGCCAACGCGGCGGGCCACCTCGAGCGCGGTCTCGCACTGTGCGATCGCGGCCTCGAGTTCCCCGGCCAGGAGCTCGGTCTCGGCCAGCGCTGCCCGGGTCGGCAGCACGAGATCGATGACGTCGCTCGGCTCACCGGCCACGAGCGCCCCCCTGAGGACGCTGCGCGCATGGTCGAGGTCGCCTCTGCCCATCGCCACGAGCCCGATCGCCACCTCGGCGCCGATGGCACCGCGCGTGCAGCCACCGTCGACGAGCTCCTGCTCGCCGGCCGTGATCGCCGCGTCCCAGCGGCCTTCTGCCCAATCGACCTGTGCCCGCGCCGATCCCATGACATGACGGCAGTGCGACTGCTTGATGGCGTCCGCGTACAGGAGCCCCGCGCCGAGGAGGTCCCTGGCAATGTCGTAGCGCATGACCCGAACCGCTGTGGTCACGCCATCTCGGTAGGCAGTGACGGCCGGATCCTCGCGGCCCGCGTCGCGTGCTGCGCTTGCGACGGAGCTGATCCTGGCCAGCCCGTCCTCCCCTCCGCCGGCCAGGACTGCGATGACGCCATCGTGGATCTCGGCATCCAGGACCAGGCCTGGATCGTCGGACTTCCGTGCTGCCTCGATCGACCGCTCGAACGCCACTCGAGCGCGCTCGAGATCCATGCGATCTGTCTCGAGCTGGGCGAGTTCGGCGAACGCCACGGCCCGCACATGCTCGAGTTCGGGCGATTCGTCGATCGTCTCGAGCTCGGCGAGGCAACGCTCGACCAGGTCGATCCGCTCGGCCAGAGGACGCGCCTCGCGTCGCGCGATCATCGCGGAAGCGGTCAACATGGACGTCGCCTTGAGCGGGAGGCCCGCAAGGAGGTATTGCTCGCGGGCCGATCGCGCCGCCGCGCCTGACGCGTCTATCATCTCGATGGCCGCGGCCTCCCAGCACAGGGCATCGTAGAGTCGGCCCTGCTCGGCGGCCTCGAGGTCGGCGGGCATGTTGTCCACGGCTCGACGGTACAAGTCGAACGCCTCGCTGTGGGCCGACAGCCGGGCCGCTGTTCGGGCCCCGGCCAGGGCCGCGTGGAAGGCTTCCGTTCGGAGGCCGGCCCGCTCGAAATGGGCTGAGGCGTGGATCTCGGAGGCGCCTTCGAGCGCCGCGCCGAACTCGCCGGCGCGGGCATGCAGCCGTCGGCGGGCCACGGTCGGCACGCGTCGGTAGAGCGTGTCGCGCAGGAGCTGGTGTCGGTAGTCGAACAGCCCACGCGACCCCGCCGGCAGCAGGAATGCCTGGTCGACCAGCTCCGTCAGCGGTCCATCGAGCGATGCGAGGGGCACGTCCATGATGCCGGCCAGGACCTCCGGAACGAAGCAGCGACCGATGACCGCACCCGCCTGGGCGACGGCCTGGGCCTCGGGCGAGAGCCGTTCGAACCGCGCCAGCACGGCATCCTCGATCGTCACGGGAACGCTCGACTGGCGGATGGCGTTGCCGTCGGTCCGCGCGTCGTCACCGATGGCGCCCAGGAGTTCCTCGATGTGCAGCGGGATGCCGTCCGTACGTTCGAAGACCGCGTCGATCACCTTGCGCGGGGCCGGCAGGCCGGTGTCGAGGATGAGCGTCGTCATGAGGGCGGTCTGCGCACGATTGAGGGGTGCCAGGCGGGCCTCCTCGGCGAGGCGCTGGGTCACCAGCCGCGCGCGCCACTCGCGGATCCGGCCCGTTGATCCCTCGTCCGTTCGATACGCCGCGACGAGCAGCATCGGTCGATCGCGAATGCGTCGGGCGAGCTCGGCGGTGATCGCGAGGCTGAGGTCGTCCGCCCACTGGAGGTCTTCAAGGGCGATCATGGTGGGGGTCTCGAGCGCCAGCGAGATCAGGTCGGACACCTCGTTGACCAACCGACGCTGCGTGCGCGTCTCGATGTCGACGCCCACCCCGAGGAGCGCCAGGAGGTCCGCTCCGAGGGACTCGAGGCCGTCCGTCCGGAGCAGCGTCCGAGCCAGATCCAGGTAGACCGCCCCCGGGACGGCGAGGTCCTGCGGCGCGAGGGCTCCGTCGCCCACCCGCACGCCGCGGTCACGGGCCATCCGGACGATCGAATCAAGCAGACGCGTCTTGCCGATGCCGGCCTCGCCGGCCAGCAGCAGCATCTGGCCACGACCGCCGATGGCGTCCGCGACGCGTCGCTCGGCGAGTTCGAGCAGGTCGTCCCGGCCAATGAGCAGGGGACAGAGCAGCGGTGTCACTCGGCTCATCGGCGGAGTGTACAAAACGCCGTCCAGCGAGCATCGGTCGATCGACCTATGAGCGCCTCCGGATCAGCGAACCGTGGTCGAGGGCAGGACCAGGAATCCCGTACCGAGCTGCCCCGCGATGAGCCGGACGGCACCGGTCGATGCGTCGAACACTGAAATTGACGCCGACTGGAGGGTCACCGTGCCATTCCCGTTGAATTCGGGGCTCCCGGCGACGTAGACGAATGCGCCGTCAGCGCTCACCGCGATCGACACGAGGTCGGCCGTCGAGCTCCAGTGCCCGACCTGGGCCATGGTCTCCGTGTCGAACACGAAGACGCCGGACGAGATCGGACCGCCGCCACCGCCGCCGTTCGGGTCGATCCCGAGGGCATAGGCGCGTGTCCCGTCGGGTGACAGGGCGAGTCCCGCGGACAGGAGCACCTTGGCCTGGACGGTCGGGGTGAGCCACTGGCCCAACGCCAGCAGCGGGCCAGCGGCCGCGGCAACGGCCCCCTTGCCCTCCCTTGTCTCGCCGCTCGCGAGGTCGACGCGAGTCAGGGTCGATCGCGTCGGACTCCAGAGGTACAGGGAACTCCCGTCGGGGCTCGTGGCGGCCGTCGCGGTCGCATCGCCACCCAGGTCGCCCTGGCCACTGATCCGCGTGTCGCCGAGGACAGCGCCGGACGCGTCCACTCGACGGACGATCGTGGTCCCGGACTGATAGCTCGTGCAGGCGAGCCAGAATCCGCCGTCCGCTCGCGGCCCGGCCCCAGTCACGGCATCGGCGCAGTCGGACGCCGCGGCCAGTGGCACGAACGTCGACAGGGTCTGGCCGTCGGTCGTCGCGTCGAAGGTGTCGGCGCCCGTCCGGAACGACGGATTCGGCCCGGTCGGGGGCGACCACTGATACCACGGTCGGGCAATCGCCAGGTGGCCGGCACCGAGCGAGCCGACGACGCGCGGCGCATCCGAACCGAAGCGTACGAGGTCGGCTCCGTCCGTCCGGTCGGGCAGGTCAAGCCGTTGGATCACGTGGCCATCCGCCACGCTGATGACGACCACACCGCTCTTCCAGACCGGGTGCGCATGGGCGCTCCAGCCGACGAACGCGATAGCCGGGTCGCTGCCATAGGACACCCGGAGCGCGACATGCTGCGACTGCTCGAGGTTGCCGACATCCCGAGGATCGGGTGCGCCCGTGTATTCGCCGATCAGGGCCGAGTCGAGCACCGCTCCGGCATCGTCGTAGCGGTTCCACGTCACGGTCATGTGGGTGAACGACCCGCTTCCGTAGCTGTCGCCGCCCAGGCACAGGCAGTAGATCGATCCGCCAGGTTCGCGCCGGACGACGGTCCCGTACTGGCCGGCGGCGAAGGCCCGGCCGATCGTCCCGGTGGCCAGGTCGACCATCGCGAATCCGTCGTCGACGCTCACGACCAGCTGCGTCGGCGTCGGCAGGGCCCCGTCGATGAGGAGCTTCGGGAGCTGGCTCGGCTGGGCGGCCGGCGATGCTGTCGCGCCGCGGCCCGTGGGCGACGCGGACTGGTTGGCGGCGGGACCGGCCGGACGCGTGAGCAGGACGCCGAGCATGGCCGCGCCGACGGACAGGGTCACGGCCGCGGCCGCGGCCCGTCCGATCCGGCTGCCAGCTACCCGCAGGGTCGCCAACCGCCGGGCGCGCGGCGACCGGACGCGATCGCGCCAGGAAGGGCGATCGAGGCGAACCGGCGGCATCGTCCACGACGCTGCGACCGCGCGGAGGATCTGCTGCAGATCGGCATCGTCGCCCGGCCGGACGCCGGGTGCCGCCGGCTCGACCGGTCGGAGATCGTCATGGGAAGTCATCGCGGCACCTCTGGCGGCTCGGGTCTGGGAGTTGCTGATCCCTGGAACGTCCCTGGACTGCGAATGGACGCCCGTCCGGGCCCAGGGCCCGGCATGCTGGCGGCCGACTCGTCGCGTTCGAGGCGCTGGCGGAGTTCCGCATGAGCCCGGGACAAGGTCGAGCCGACGGTCCCGCCCTTGAGGCCGACGAACGCGCCGATCTGGGCGTAGTCGTAGCCGTAGTAGTGACGAAGGACGAGGATCGCCCGGGTCCGTCCCGGCAGGGTGGCGAGGGCCTCGTCGACCACCTGGCGCCGCGCCACGTCGTCGGCCGGATCGATGTTCCGGCCAGCGGCCGCGCCCCGCTGCGCGGCCTCCCCGAGGGCCGGGATGGCCAGCCGGCGGACGCGGCGGCGGCGGAGCCGGTCGAGGGCGAGGTTCACGGCAATGCCGTGGAGCCAGGCTCGAAGCGGGCGCTGGCTGTCGTATTGGTCCCAGCGTTCCCAGGCCCGCGCGAAGGTGTCCTGCGTCGTGTCGACGGCCTCGTCGGTGTCCCGCAGGACACCGTAGGCAACGCGGTAGACATCGGGTGCATGATCCCGATAGGCCCGGTCGATGGCGCTGTCCCGGATCGTTCCTTCCATGATGACAACCTACGCGCCGAGGCGGCCGATCGTTGCATCCAAAGGGGGATCGCTTCCTGAGGTCCTCCGCGTCAGGGCGTCGGCGCGGCGCTCGGCGATGGGCTCGGTGTGGCCGTCGGCGATGGGCTCGGCGTGGCCGTCGGCGGGGGCGTGGGTGCGGCGGTCGGCGGCGCCGTCGCCGCCGCCGTCGGTGCAGGCGTCGGTACTGGTCCACCACCGAGGATGCTCAGGAACGCCGTGCCGTATTGCGCGGTGCTCTCGACGCCCGTGCCCTCGCCCCACTCGTTGAACGTGGTGATCAGCTGCCATGGGGAGCCGGACGCCTTCATCGCCGCGACATTCGTCGCCCAGCGTGCGAGGTCACGACCCAGGACGGGGTTCGTATCGGTCCGCTTCCAGAACCCCGGACTGATGGCATAGCTGAAGCCGGCCTGATGGTCGGCCGCCTTCGCCGGCGAGTACTCGTGCCACGAGTCGGGCTGGTCGGCGCAGTTCCTGAAGCCGGGGAAGACCTTGAGGACGACGTAGAAGCCGACGGTGTTCGCCGCGGTCCAGCGGTCGACCATGCCGCAACCATCGCCGCCACTGGCATAGACGAAGATGACCGGCTTGCCGCCGACCCGGAGGAACGCCTTGTTCGTGGCGTAGTGGCTCCCGATGTAGGCGAGGTCGGCCCGGATCTCGGCGGCCGTCGGGTTGCCGTACGCCTCCGCCTCGTAGTAGAGCGACCAGCGGAACGTCCCGGCCGCTGCAAGCAGCGGCGCTACGCGCGAGTCGGTCAGGCTGCCCTGACCCCACCAGCTCGAGATGCCGGCCTCGATTCCGGCCGCCTGCATCACCGCGATCTGCCCTTTCACGGCCGTGGTCGTCGCGTAATAGCCGATGCTCGGCGTGTACCAGCTGAACGGGTTGTAGCCCTGCTGCTTCCAGGCCTCGGGGAACCAGGGGTAGTAGAACGCGGCCATGATCGGAAACTTCAGGGACGTTCCTCCGGGACCGACGGTGGGCCCGGGCGTCGGTGCCGGGCTCGTGGGGCGCGGGGTCGGGCCGGCTGTCGGCCCGCCGGTCGGTCCGGCCGACGGCCCGCTCGAACTCGCGCCGGGTGACGGAGGCGGTCCACCAGTCGCTCCGCTCGGTGCACCCGATCCGTCGATCGCCGGTTCGCCTGATGGCGCGCCGGCGGAGGCCGATCCTGATCCATCCGCTGTCGCAGGCGAGCTCGAACCGAAGGCGGTGGACGGGCTCTCCGTCGGGCGGGAGGTCGACGACAGGAGCTGGCTGGCGGCGAGGACGGCGACGACCGATGCGCCGATGATCGCGACGCTCCGCCGATCGAGCAGCCATCGGGATGGGTTGGGGAATCGATGCAATTGAACCGTCCACCTCGGCGATTCGGGACCGCTTCGGGACCCCGATGCCCATGTGATGGGCCGGCTCAGTCTGCCCCGTCCGGCTGGATCGCGGTGCCGATCATGACGTCATCCCGTGCGTGCCGGCGCAATATCCGGTGCGGCCAGGCACCGATTGTGAGTCCGAATCGGTTGTCCGGGGCCCCAGTGGGACGCCACCCTGCTACTTCTGGCACTCTAGGGACGAGGGGAATGACCACGACTCACCTGCGACGCCGCGCCCGGCTCGCCCCCGCCTCCATTGCTGCCGTCCTGCTGTTGACGGCCGCGGGTGGCCTGCTTCCGCTTGCCCGGCCGGTGCTCGCGGCTTCCAACTGCACCACCACGCTGGCCCCGACGGCGACGTACTCGGTCATTTCCTGCCTGACGGCCCCGACCAGTGGTGCGGTCATTTCCGGGACGATAACCGTCACGGCGACCTTCACCTATACCGGAACCCCGCCGCCCTCGCCCGTGCGGCGGGCGGTGTTCTACCTCGGCGACGCCTATGTCCTGACCGATTACTCGGCGCCGTTCACGTTCACCTTCGATTCGCGTCGGTTCGGCGATGCCAGCACGACGCTCGAGGTCGAGGCCGTCATGCGCGATACGGGCTGGGTCAGCGACCGGGCGTCCATTCCGGTGACCTTGAACAACGGGCAGGCGAGCCCTCCGCCCAACACCAATACGTTCACCCCCAGATCGGGCGGATGGTCCGGGAGCGGCCCGATCGTGATCGCCGCGACCGGCGACGGGGCAAGTGGTGAGGCCGACGCGACCAGTGTCAGCAACCGGATCGCAGGCTGGAACCCGCACCTGGTGCTCTACCTCGGTGATGTGTACGAGACCGGTTCACCGATGGAATTCGACAACTGGTACGGCGGGCCGACAGGCGACTACGGGCGCTTTCGGAGCATCACCAACCCGACCGTCGGGAACCACGAGTACATCGGCACGACCGCCCCGGGGTACACCTACTACTGGGACAACGTCCCCAACTACTACAGCTACACCATCGGGTCGTGGCACTTCATCAGTCTTGACTCGACCGGGACGGGCCAGTTCAACCAGACCCTGCCGGGAACCGCCCAGGTTGACTGGCTGGCGGCCGACCTCGCGGCGGATACGTCATCCTGCACGCTCGTCTACTTCCATCACCCGGTGTTCAGCATCGGTCCCCAGGGCAACACCACCCGCCTCAACACGATCTGGTCGATGCTGGCCGATGCCGGGGTTGACGTCGTGCTCACGGGCCACGACCACGACTACCAGCGCTGGGTCCCGCTCGATGGAACCGGAACACCGGTAACTCGCGGCATCACCGAGTTCGTGGTCGGGACCGGCGGGCACGGAATCCAGAACTTCGCCACATCGGATTCACGGGTCGCGGCCTCGTTCGGCACGACGCCCAATGCACTCGGGGCCCTCAAGCTGTCCCTGATCGCCGGCAGCGCCGACTACCAGTTCATCAACGTCGCTGGATCCGTGCTCGATTCCGGGACGATCTCGTGTGGCACCGTGCCCGGCAAGCCGACCGGCGTGACCGCGTCCGGCGGCAATGCCCAAGCATCGGTGTCATGGACGGCGCCAAGCGACGTGGGCGGCGGCCCGATCAGCGGCTACACGGCGAAGAGTTCGCCGGGCAACAAGACCTGTTCCACGGGTGGCGCCCTGAACTGTACCGTGACCGGTCTCACGAATGGGACGGCGTACACGTTCACGGTGACCGCGACCAACGGACTCGGGACGGGCTCTCCGTCGAATCCATCGAACAGCGTGACGCCGGCGACGTTGCCGGGGGCTCCGACGAGCGTGACCGCGACGCCGGGCAACGCATCTGCGCCCGTGTCCTGGACGGCGCCGGCCTCGAACGGTGGAAGCGCGATCACGGGCTACGCCGTGACGAGTTCGCCCGGCAACAAGACATGCACTACGTCGGGGGGCCTGACCTGCACCGTGACCGGCCTCACCAACGGCACCGCGTACACGTTCACCGTGACGGCGACGAACGCGCTCGGGACGTCGCCGCCGTCCAGCCCGTCGAACAGCGTGACGCCCCTCACCGTGCCCGGAATGCCGACCGGCGTGGTCGCGTCCGGCGGCAATGCCCAGGCGTCCGTCTCGTGGACCGCGCCGACCGACATGGGCGGCAGCCCGATCAGCGGCTACACGGCCATGAGCGCGCCGGGGAACAAGACGTGCAACACGACTGCGGCCCTGAACTGCACGGTGACCGGCCTCACGAACGGGACGACCTACACGTTCACGGTCACCGCGACCAACGGACTCGGGACCGGATCGCCGTCCAATCCATCGAACAGCGTCATACCGGCCACGGTGCCGGGGGCTCCCACGGCCGTGCTCGGGAAGTCGCGCGATTCCGCCGCCCTGATCTCGTGGGCGGCGCCGGCCTCGAACGGCGGGAATGCCATCACCGGGTACGCCGTGACGAGTTCGCCCGGCGGGAAGACCTGCTCCACGAGCGGGGGATTGAGCTGCACGGTCGGCGGCCTTGCCAACGGGACGAGCTACACGTTCACGGTCCGGGCCACCAACGGCGTCGGGACCGGCCCGTCCTCGAGCGCCTCGAACAGCGTCGTTCCCGGTCCCCTGGTCCTTCGCTACGCCGGCGCCGATCGGTTCGCGACCGCGGCGGCGATCAGCGCCAACACCTTCGACCCGGGCGTCGCGGTCGCCTACATCGCCAATGCCTACGGCTTCCCCGATGCCCT
>SCTE01000362.1 GCA_004298915.1 Chloroflexota bacterium
TCCGATCTATCGACCGTCTACCGGACGCTCGATGTCCTCGAGGCGATCGGGCTCATCAGCCACAGCCACGGACTCGACGGTCGCGAGGAGTACCACGTGCAGGCCGGCGCCCAGCACGGGCACCTGGTGTGCTCGGTCTGCGGTTCCGACGAGGACCTGGGCGCAGACGAAGCATCCGATTTCGTATCGGCGCTCCGTCGCGACCGCGGTTTCACGGTCCAGATCGACCACCTGACGGTGACGGGTCGATGCCGGACGTGCTCCGGGGCGGACCCGCAGCCGGCCTGAGCCGGCGCGGATCCGTCGGAGCCGTGCGAGAACGATCGTCGGACCAGGATCGACCAGCGTGGGTCTTCGCTCGAGTTGGCGGCGCGGACGGCCATGACGGTCGAGCTGAGCCCTCCGCTAGCTCGCGAGGATGCTGCAAAGCGTGTCGAAGAAGGTGTTTGGTTGGCCGGCTTCATGGACGACTTCGCCCGTCTGAAGGTCGATGACCACAACGCCGATGTTGAACGAACGACCTGTGATCGCGATATACGCACGACCGTCCTTAATGAAGAATCGATCCGGGCCCGTGTCCTCGAGGCGTGCGACGCGGCCGGTGGCAGGGTTCCTGTAGACAATGCGAACGGCGTAGACGTTCAGCTGGACCACGCTCCGCGGATCGCCGCCTGGCCAGGCCACCATCGTCACCCGGCCGCTGATGTCTGCTTGAACCTGGAACCCGCAGAAATCGCTCGCGGCCGCAGACTCGTCCACATCGGCGGACGGATCGTTGAGATCGAAAACCGTTCGTACCGGACCCGCGGCAAGGGACGTTGACGCCAGCATGGCAAGCATGACCGACGCTCCAACGAGCGCAGAACCGAGTCGGGCGATCGTGTGACCCATGACTTCTCCTCCATCGTGACGTGGCGGCTCCAAGGGCGGCGCCCGACCTTGGCGCGGGCTCCCGATCCCGCAGATCGAGTCGTCGGCCGCTGTCGAGGACTCTGTTGTCGCCGGGGTCGCCTGCCATTGGGAGAAGTCCCTATTCCTGATGCCGTGGGTCTTTACGTTCCGCGGCCGTCCGGGCAGATCGACCAGCGGTCAGTACCAAAGTACGAATTACTTAACCGGACAGCACATGCGATGGTCCATCGGACGGGCCGTCCATGATTCACCGGTCGGCCGTCTGCTGCCCGTCGCGGGCCGATGAATCGCATGGTGATGACGAGCCCGGTTGAAAGCCTGACGAACCTCGCAGCCCCGACGAACGACAACGGCACGGCCGCTCCGTGACCGCGCCCTCGGGTCCCGCATCCTCGGTCCTGCCCGCCGCCGACCTGCCCGTCGAGCGGTCAGTCGCGCCGCTGGCGCGTGCCCGGGTCCTCGTCAGCGGCCTCGGTCGCGTGTCGCGGCCATCGCTTCCCTCGGGACGCCTCGCGGTCCTCGTCTGGACGTACGTGCTGCTCGGCGCGGCGATGCTCGTCTGGCTCACCGCGGCCGTCCCGCTGTCGCCCTCGATCGCGGTCCCGTTCGACCTGCTCGGACTCGATCCCGGAGTGATGGGCGTCGCGATCTGGATCGCGGTCGGGATCGCCACCTCTTCGCGCGGATCCGCCGACGAGGGCCGGGTCACCATCATCTTCGGGGTCGCGCCGGTGGTCGCCTCCTTCGCGCTCGGAGGCCCGACGGCTGCCATCTGGGTCGCCGCGATCGGGAGCCTGGAGTGGCGCGAGATCAGCGGTCGCGTGCCGTGGTACGGCGTCCTCGCCAACCACGCCATGATCATGATCCCGGCCGGCCTCGGGGGGATCGTCACGCTCGCCTTGCTCAGCCTCGGGATCGGCCACGATGCGCAGCTCGGCAACCTCATGGCGGTGGCGGCCGGCGCGCTCACGTTCTGCGTGATCAACATCGCACTGGCCGTGCTCACGGTCTACGTCCGGACGGGGCGCCGGCCCTCGGATGCGCTCGGCGTCCCGTGGCGCGCGATCGCCACGATGATGACCGCCGAGTCCGCCCTCGCCTGGGTCTTCGCCGCGACCTACGTGTCGCTTGCCTGGTGGAGTCCAGTGGTCCTCGTCTTCGCCGATGCCGCGGCATCGTCATCCATCGACCGGAGTCGCGCCAACTGGCTGCTCCGTCACGACCAGCTGACGCACCTCCCCAATAGGCTTGCGCTCAACGAGCACGCCCGGGAGCTTCGCCGGATCAAGTCGGCCATCGCCTGTGTCTTCTACATCGACCTCGACGGCTTCAAGGCCGTGAACGACACGTTCGATCACCAGGTCGGCGACGACGTCCTGCGCGAGGTCGCCGGCCGTCTCGCGACGTTCGCCGGAGACGGCGACTTCCTCGGCCACCTGCACGGCGACGAGTTCGTCCTCGTCGTCGACGGCTTGAAGTCCGAGGAGGAAGCAGCGGCGATGATCCGCGACCTGACCTGGGCCGTCGAGCGTCCGATCGACCATGCCGAGGGCGCGATCCGTGTGTCCGCATCGATCGGCCACCGGTTCCTGACCGATTCCGGTGACATGGAGGCGGCACTCCGCGATGCCGACCGGAGCATGGCGAACGCCAAGCAGGCCCGCGCCATCGCGAGCGGACGGGACCGCCGCCGAGCGTGATGACGGACGAGTCGCAAGCACCGCCGCGCGGCCGAACCGATCCATCGACGAGGCGGAGTTCAGCCCTCCTCGTGGAAGAGCATCAGGGTCCCGCTGTAGCAGGCGACCCAGACCGTACGGGTTGACGGCTCGAACGTGACGCCCACCGGATGGTGTCCGGTGGCGAGGCGCTGGAGCACGCGCATGTCGGCGGTGCCGACCTTGACCAGCGTGTCGTCGTCGTAGTTCACGACATACAGGCTCAGGCCGTCGTCCGACAGGGCGATCGTCCGGGGCGCGGCACCGGTCCGAACCGAGGCCACGATCTTCCCGGTCGTGGTGTCCAATTTGATGACGGTGACGTCCCCGGTCATCGAGGCATACAGGTAGCGACCGTCGGCATCGAGCACGATGTGACGGGGAAAGTGCCCGAGGTCCGTCCGGATCGGCTCGAGCGTCCAGTCGCCGACATCGAGGCGGTAGAGCTCGGCCGGGTAGCCACGCCTGGCGTCGTGGTACTGGGTGGTCACGTACGCCGCCCTCGAATCGGGCAGGAAGGCGATCCCGCGCGGCTCGGGCCCGACCGGGATCCGGCGGACCTCACGGAACGTGGCGACGTCGACGACCGACAGGTCCCAGCTCGCCCAGTTCGCGACGATGATCCAGCGCCCGTCGGGGCTCGCGGCGATGAACTTCGGGACGGCACCGACGCGCGCCGCGCCGGTGATCGTGCCGCTCGCCAGGTCGATCCGGTACACGAAGCTGTCGTCGACCCGGTCCTTCGGCGTCGCGAGGTCCCATCCGGGCCGCGCGAACCCCTTGCCGTACATCGAGTAGTTCGTGACGTAGGCCGTTGCCCCGTCGGGCGACATCGCGGCCTCGACCGGAGCGCCCGATACCGGCGTCGGGAAGTCCGGCCAGCCGAGGGCAGCGAGCGTTACCCGGTCCTTGACCGTTCGGATCAGGGCGCCGGAGGTGTCGTAGATCGTCACCGAGTGGCGGTACATCATGTTGTCGGCGATGACGAGCCCCGCGCCCGACGCGACCACCGACTTCGGACGAATCTGGCCACGGATGGTGCGCACCCGACGGAGCGTGGTCTCGTCCGTGCGCGGGCCGAAGACAACCGGTACAACGGCCGGTACGACGGCCCGTGCCGCGACGCCGCCTGGGTCGGTCCGTCCGATCGGATTCGGGTGCGGGTGGGCTTGCGCGACGGCAGTGGCGTATCCGCCGCTATCGCCGACGATGCCGGGGTCTTCGCCGCCGGTCGTCGCGACGCCGGCCACCTCCTGGTCACGAACGGTCGTCGCGGGGATGGCCGGCGACATGCTGAGCGCGAGCGCGCCGATCAGGACGAGCGAGCCAAACCCGGCCCGTCCGCGGGTCAAGCTCAGCCCGGGAGGGCGGAATGGTCCCAGCGGAACTTCGAGCCGGGGATTCCTCGTGGAACGAATCCCGACGGCAGTCGATCGCATCGGACTGATCCTGCCGTCGCCTGTCAAGTCGCCGCTGAGCGGCATGGGATGAAACGACGCCGCCCGGCGTTCCGGGCGGCGTCAGTCGGTGGCGCGAGAACGTGGAATGGACCTTCGAATTCCTAGCGCAGGATGATGTCGGTCACCGTGTAGGTCCCGAACACATCCGAGATGATGAACGGGATCCAACCCGATGCGACGCGGTAACCCGGACGGGCGTCTGCGAACGCCGCCCAGTTGTCGAAACTCTCGAGCCCGATGTACACACGACAGGCGCTGTTCTCCGTGCTCACCCACTCGGAATTGGCGCAATTCGCCCGGTCGATGAACGCGTACTCGACTTCGGTGCCGGTGTCGATCGGGAGGCTGAACCTTGGCGCACCACCTTCGATGTTGCCGGTCCCCCTGAAGGAGAACGTCACCGCGCCGATCGGCTTGCCGCTGTTGGACCGGGAGTTCAGGTAGACGCCACCGTACTGGCCGGCACCGACCTGGATCGTGAAGGTTCCGTCGGGACCCTCGGTGACGTTCGCCGTACCGAAGGTCCGATAGTGGACATGGGGTGTGGCGGCAATCGGCAGGATGGCCACGGCCACGAGCACCATCGCCGAGACCACGGGAACTGCGAGTCGCTTCATCGAGCACTCCCTTCGCGGAGAACGGGCCGTCCCGATGGTGGCTCGATGCGATCCAGGGGCGGCCGAGGGAGATCGCATGTCATCGCGTTCACCACGCCTCTGGAAGGTCAGTGTCGGCGTCCCAGATAGGAACCGTCAAGTCTGGGGCGGCACCGGACGCTCGCCGCGGGCGCTCTGTTGCGCGGCCGCGGAAGTGCTCAGGAGCCTCTTGACGATCGACGCTCGAACACCGACCTTGAATTCGTGATTAGTCATAAGCGCATTCGCTGGATCATGGGTGGGGCGGTGCTGGCAGGAAGCGCCGTGATCGGCGTGTTCCTGTTTCGTGGGCCCGAGGGAACGACGATCGATTCATGGCCCGTCGGGCCGATCGCCAGCGGATGCGGCCTCGGTACCACCTGTGAGGATGTGATCCAAACAGCGACAGTTGGGCTCGGCCATCGAGACCCGTCCCATGCCGAGGTCATCAGCGTCTCGGTTCACGAGGTGGGAGTCGACATATTCAACCAGAGCAAGACGATCCTGAATGTTGGTGGCCTGCCTCGACAGGTCGTCGTCTTCAAACTGGCGGATGGCAGTTGGCAGGCTATTGGCGTTGGCCGCACCGGGATCAGTTCGGACTTGCGGGTCTGGGAGCGACCGTGAACCGTGGAACTCGGTGAAGCGGAACCGGCTCGCGTGGGTGCTGGGTGGGGCTGTCCTTGCCCTGCTCCTCGCAGTGGTTCTGAACC
>SCTE01000363.1 GCA_004298915.1 Chloroflexota bacterium
GCGTGTCCGGCGGGATCTGGGGCCTGAAGGTCGGGTTCTGCCTCATGGTCGGCGGGGACAAGGCAGCCGTGACCCCGCTCGAGCCCGCGTTCCTCAGCCTCGCGCCGGAAGGTGGCTACATCCATGCCGGCCCGCCTGGCGCGGGTCACTACGTGAAGATGATCCACAACGGGATCGAGTACGGAATGATGCAGGCGTATGCGGAGGGCTTCGAGATCCTCCACGCCTCGGAGTACGACCTCGACCTCGCGGCCATCGCCGACAACTGGATGCATGGCAGCGTCGTCCGGAGCTGGCTGCTCGAGTTGCTCGGGCTTGCGTACAAGGGCCAGGGCCAGGACCTCGAGCACCTCAAGGGCTGGGTCGCCGATTCCGGCGAGGGCCGCTGGACCGTCCAGGAGGCGATCGATCGCGATGTCCCGGCGCCGGTCATCACGATCGCGCTGCAGACGCGGTTCCGCTCGCGCCAGGACGACAGCTACGGCGCGAAGGTCCTCGCCGCGCTTCGCAACGAGTTCGGCGGGCACGCGGTCAAGAACACCTGACGTGGCACGCGCCGCGAGCCCCGCACCGACGGGACCCCGCACGATCCGCGAGGAGCGCCTCGAGCGAGGCGGCAAGCGCCGGCGCGCGCCGAAGGCCGAAGCCAACCCGCTTCGCGAGGGCCTGCGCCTCGAGCGCGTTCCGGACCCGCACGTCATGGTCCTGTTCGGGGCGACCGGCGACCTGTCGCATCGCAAGGTGTTCCCTGCCCTTGCCCAGCTCTGGCGGACGAACCTGCTGCCCCAGGACTGGCAGCTCGTCGCGGTCGGTCGGCGGCCGTATGACGACGAGACGTTCCGGGCCGAGATCGGCAAGTCGCTCGAGCAGCACAGCCGGGTCGCGCTCGACGCCGAGGTTGGCGCCCAGTTCCTGGGCCGGATCTCGTACCACCAGGGCGATTTCGCCGACGATGCCGCCTTCGATCGGCTGGCCGAGCGCCTCGATGCGATGGATGTGGAGTTCGGGACCCAGGGCCATCGGCTGTTCTATCTCGCGACCCAGTCGTCGGCCTTTCCCGTGATCGTCGCGCAGCTCGGACGGTGCGGCCTGGATCACGAGGTCCATGGCGGTGGCTGGCGCCGGATCGTCATCGAGAAGCCGTTTGGGCGGGACCTCGACTCTGCGAAGAAGCTCAACCGCGAGGTCGGCCGCGTCTTCCGCGAGTCGCAGGTCTATCGGATCGATCACTACCTCGGCAAGGAGACCGTTCGGAACCTGATGGTCTTCCGTTTCGGCAACGGGATCTTCGAGCCGCTGTGGAATCGCCGGTACGTCGATCACGTGCAGATCACGATGGCCGAATCGATCGGCGTCGAGGAGCGCGGCTCGTTCTACGAGGAGACCGGTGCGACCCGCGACGTCGTCCAGAACCACCTCCTCCAGCTCCTCACGCTCGTGGCGATGGAGCCGCCGGCAACCTTCGAGGCCGACGCGCTCCGTGACGAGAAGCTCAAGGTCCTGCGCGCCATCCAGACCCCGACCCCCGCCGACGTTGCCAGGAACGTGGTCCGCGGCCAGTACGGCCCGGGCTGGGTGGCTGCCGAGGCGGTCAAGGGCTATCGCCAGGAGGCCGAGGTCGATCCCGAATCGGAGACCGAGACGTTCCTCGCCGCGAGGTTCCAGGTCGATGACTGGCGCTGGTCGGACGTTCCGTTCTACCTCCGCACCGGCAAGCGGCTGCCCAAGCGCGCCACGGAGATCGCGATCCAGTTCAAGCAGGTCCCGCACCGGCTGTTCCAGGATGCGGCCGTGGATCCGGAGCCCAACCTGCTCGCGATCCGGATCCAGCCGGACGAGGGGATCCTGCTCCGCTTCGGCTCGAAGGTCCCGGGCCTCGGCCTCGACATCCGGACCGTGACGATGGACTTCACCTATGGGTCGGCCTTCTCGGTTGACAGCCCCGATGCCTACGAGACCCTGATCCTCGACGCCATGCTCGGCGATGCCTCGC
>SCTE01000364.1 GCA_004298915.1 Chloroflexota bacterium
GACCGCCGAGGCAACGGCCGCCCGAGAGGCTGCCGTCCGCATCGCATCCGATACGACGCTCACCGACGCCGGCGAGGAATGGATCCTCGACGCCGCTCAGATCCGGGCCTGGATCTCATTCGAGAAGACGGCCGACGGTGGCTTCGGGCCGGTCGTGGCGCGCGAGGCCATCGAGGCCGGGCTCGCCCCGATCGCCGCCAAGGTCGCGATCGCCCCGGTCGATGCGACCTACCTGCTCAGCGGCAAGAAGCAGGTGGTCGGCGTCACGAATGCCAAGAACGGGCGGGCCCTGGATGTGCCCGGAACGGTTGCGTCACTCATCAGTGTCGTCAACGATCGCGTCGCCGGGCTCAGCATCTCGCGGGTTCCGCTCAGCGTAACGACGATCGAGCCGGCGCTGACGACTGCCGAGGCGACCAAGACGGCTCCCCTCATGAAGCCCATCTCGGAATGGACGACCTACTTCCCGATCGGGATCAAGAACGGGCAGGGCGCAAACATCTGGATCCCGGCTCGCGAGATCGACGGTTACGTGGTCCTGCCGGGCCAGACGTTCGATTTCTGGAAGGCGATCGGTCCGGTGACCCGAGCCGCCGGCTACAAGGATGGCGGCGCGATCATCGACGGCAAGACCGAACCCCAGGGCGCCCTCGCCGGCGGGATCTGTTCCTGCTCCACGACCCTCTTCAACGCCGCCCTCCGGGCCGGCCTCGACATGGGCGCACGTCGCAACCACTACTACTACATCGATCGCTATCCGCTCGGACTCGATGCCACCGTGTTCCAGAGCGGTTCGGGGTCCGTGCAGACCATGTCGTTCACGAACGACACGGCGTACCCCCTCCTCATTCGTGGAACCGGCTGGTCGGTCGGCTCGAAGGGCTACGTGAAGTTCGTGATCTGGTCCGTGCCGACCGGGCGGAAGGTCAGCTTCTCGACCCCGATCGTGAAGAACGTCAAGCCCGCGACGGACACGACCGTCTACACCACGGACCTCAAGCCGGGCGTCCGCGAGCGGGTCGAGTACCCGGTGGATGGCAAGGACGTCTGGGTCACGCGGACGGTCACCGACGCGAACGGGACCGTGATCCACCGGGAAACGTACTACTCCCACTACGCCAGGATCACGGGCATCCTCCGCATCGGAAAGGCCGCGCCGCCGCCGCCGACACCGACACCGACACCGGCGGTCTCACCCAGCCCGACCTGATCGGCGCGCTCCGCGGTACTCTCTAGCCCGATCGAGGCGCGGCGGCTACCTCGAGATCCCGTCGACAGACAGGGCACAGCCCGAACAACTCGAGCCGATGGGCATCGATCCGATAGCCGCTCTCGGTGGCGATGCGGCTGACGACGCCCGCGAGGCCGGCGTCGTCGACATCGGCGGCTCGTCCGCACTCGCGGCAGACCACGTGGTGATGATGGTCGGCCGGCTCGCATGTGATGTACGCGTGATCGCCCGACGGCAGGTCGATCCGCTCGATCGCCCCGACGCCTTCGAGGGCCTCGAGCGTCCTGAAGATCGTCGCCCGAGCGATCGCCGGCCGGCGCCGCATCCCATCGTCAACGAGATCGGCGGCCGTGAAATGGCCCTCGCGGCGGGCGATGAGGTCGGCGACCGCGCGTCGCGGGCCGGTCAGGCGATATCCGGCCCGATCCAGGGCGCCAAGCAACGGAACTCGAGCCTCGGCAAGCGCATGCATCGGGCAAGAATACGCGTGCGGTGCGCGAGATCCGGGCGGTGAGGGCTCCCGTTCGTGCCCTGGGCCACCCGCGGGCCTGGCGAGACGCGCACCGCGGGCAGCTCGGAAGAAGCTCAGCACGAAACGGCGGGATGCATCTCAGGCCCGCGCGACGGGTGTGGTGGAGATGGGGGAGAGTCGAACTCCCCGTCCAGAGCCCTTCGGCAGCAACCACTACGAGCGTGTCCGATCGTTTTCGTCAACCATCCGGGCGGGGATCGGCACTCTCCCGGTTGGTCCAGTCACGTGTCTCTAGATCGAGCTTGGTCCCGGGCTACGCGACGCTCATCCGGGCTGCAGCCCCGCTGCATGACGCTTCCACGACCCGCGGGACTGAGGTCGCTTCCACGCTCACCTTACCGCCTAAGCGGCGAGGGCGAGAGTCGACTGCTTGTTGGCAGTTACTTCGTTTTGCCGCCTGTTTAACGAGGCCTGACGGCACCTCGGCTCGCGTTCACTGTCAGCCAGACCCTGTCGAAACCACGCATCCCCACAGGATCGAACGCACGCCGGCGTCCGGCCGGAAGTCTAGCCGAGGTCGAGCGATCGGCCAAGCGCCCCCGTCGGCGTCCTACCAGATGTCGCCGACGGTGAAGCCATCGGGAAACGGGTCCGACGGATCGACGACGTACGTGGCCATGCCGGTGATCCACGCGGTACCCGTGATGGTCGGCACGACGGCGCGGTACGGGCCGACGGCCGTTTCCTCGATCAGGCGACCCGTGAAGACCGTGCCGAGGATGCCCTCGTGCCGGAAGTCCTCCTCGATGCCCAGCCGGCCCTTGGCGTGCAGCACGGCCATCCGCGCGCACGTGCCGGTGCCGCACGGCGAGCGATCGATGGCCCCGGTCCAGGTCGATGGGCGGCCGAAATCGAGGGTGCCGGTCGACACCGTGACCACGTTCCGCATCGAGTTCGCCGGGTCGTGCGGGGGTCCCGAGAGCTGGCCGATCGTGATCCCGGCGAACCCTGGCTGCTCGGGATGGACCACCGGCAATTGCTCGTTCGCGGCCGCCTTGATGAGCTCGGTGATGCGGGTGATGTCCCGGCCCTCGTCCGGGGTGAGTCGCAGGCCGAACTGCTCGGCCTCGGCGATGACATAGAACATGCCGCCGTAGCCGACATCGACGACGACGGTGCCGAGGGTCGGTACTTCCACCGGCGTGTCGAGGTGCGTGGCGAATGCCGGGACGTTCCGGAACGTGACGCTCGTGACCTTGCCGTCGCGGCATTCGCAGCGCAGCCGGATCAATCCGGCCGGGGCCTCGAGGACCAGTTCCGTCACCGGCTCGATCATCGGGATCATGCCCGTCTCGAGGAGCACTGTGGCGGTGCAGATGGTGTTGGTCCCGGACATGCCGGGGTACTCGACGTGCTCCATGATCACGTAGCCGGCGTCGGCTTCGGGATTGTTCGAGGGCAGCACGAGGTTGCAGTTCGCGGCCGGGTAGCCGCGTGGCTCCTGGAGCATCCGCTTCCGAAGGTCGTCGCCGTTCGCCTGAAGCCAGGTCATCTTGTCGAACATGGTCTGGCCAGGCACGTCGAGCACGCCGCCGACGATGACCCGGCCCGGCTCCCCGGCCGCATGGGCGTCGACCGCCTGGATCGTCCGTGACAATCGCATCTGCCGCTCCCTAGCGCCCGCGCCGCGTCTCGGCGACGTCGCGCTCCATTTGCCGCCGGGCGTCCCGCTCGGCGATGTCGCGCCGCTTGTCGTGGAGTTGCTTGCCTCGCCCCAGGCCGAGCTCCAGCTTGGCCCTGCCCCGGCCGGTGATGTAGAGCCGAAGTGGCACGAGGGTCAGGCCTTTCGCCTTCGTCTTGCCGAGGAGCTGATCGATCTCGGACCGATGGAGCAGCAACTTGCGCTGGCGCTTGGCCTCGTGATTGTTCCGGCTGGCGCTCTCCCAGGGCGCAATGTGCGCACCGACGAGCCACGCCTGGCCCCGGTCGATCCGGGCGAACGAATCGGACAGGTTGACCTGGCCGGCCCGAATGCTCTTGATCTCGGTCCCGACCAGCGCGATACCGGCCTCCACGGTGTCCTCGATCGAGTACTCGTGGCGGGCTCGTCGGTTCTGGGCAATGGTCTGCTCGGCCATCGGGGAAGGATGCTCCAGTCGCGGGCTAAGGGTGCGACGCGGGGTTGCAGGGATGGTCGGGTGGCGAGTCGCGCATTCCGGGTCGGCGTGGCGTCAGGTTTCCCGCGGCGCGCCCCGACGATCCCCGGACGCGCGAACGCCGGTCCTTGCGGACCGGCGTTCATCTGCGGCTGCCACCCGCACGGAGAGGCCGGTTAGACGGACTGCTCCGGCGAGGTGGTGCAGCTACTGAGATACGACACTGCACATCACCTCCTTTCGTTCGCGGGTACCGTACCGGATGGAGCCGACGATGGCAACCGGTCAGGCCGCATGCGGCAGCACGATGCCCAGCGCGCCCGTTCCCGAGAGGAATTCGATGGCGCGGTCGAGCACCGGATCCTTTCCCACCGGATTGTCGGCCGGAACGGCGACCTCGATGTCCGGGGTCAGGCCGATCTTGTGGATCCAGCGCTTGTTCGGGGTCAACCACTTGGCCACCGTGAGCTTCACCCCGCCCGAGTCGTCGTTCAGCTCGATCCAGGTCTGAACGGTCCCCTTGCCGTAGGACGTCTCGCCGATGAGGGTGCCGCGGCCGGTGTCCTGGAGGGCGCCCGCCACGATCTCGCTTGCGGACGCACTGCCCTTGTCGATGAGGACCGCGACCCGGATCTTCGGGTCCGTGGCGACGCCCTTCCCGAGCGACTCCGTGGGATTGACGGCGCCCTGGGCGTCCTCCTCCCAGAACACCGGCCCGTCCTTGATGAACGCGCTGGCGACGGTCCGAGCCGCGGTGACGAACCCGCCCGGGTTGCCCCGGAGGTCGAGGATGATCCTGGTCTGGCCCTTGTCGATCGCTGCCTTGATCGCGTCCACGAAGGCCGTCGCCCCGTTGTCCGAGAACCCGGTCAAGCGCACGTAGGCGATCGTTCCGTTCGCGTATTCGTCGGTGATGACCTCTCGCTGGCGCACGACGTCGCGGGTGATGGTCACATCGAAGGCGGCCACGCCGGCACGCTCGATCGTCAGGACGACGTCCGTGCCCTTCTTGCCGCGGATGCGATCCCGGGCCTGGTTCGGGGTCAATCCATCGAGCGTCGAGCCGTCGACCTTGGCGACGACATCCCCGGGCTTGAGGCCGGCCTTGAGGGCCGGGCTCCCGTCGAGGGGGGCTACGATCACGAGGCGGCAATCCGGCCCGAAGGTGGCGCAGTCGACCGTCGCGCCCTTCGAATCCACCGTCCCGATCTCGGCGCCGATGCCCTCGAATTCACCGGAGATGTCCTGGAGCGTGTTGCGGAACTCCTCGGAGGTGAGGTACGTGGAGTACGGATCGCCGACCGCCTCGACCATGCCCTTGATGGCACCCTCGACGAGAGTCTTCCGGTCCACCGGCCCGAGCGCGTATCGATCCCGGATGGCCGCGTAGACGTCCCAGAACGGCTGGAACGCGGTCTCGTCCGTCGCCGACGTGCCCGGCTGGGTCGCCTGTCGCTGGCCGAGGATGAAGCCCGAGGCGAAGAGCGCGCCGCCGCTCAGGACGACGACCAGGACGATGGCAATGCCCAGCAGGATTCCACCGGGTCCGCCGCGGCCACGCCCCGCGGTCGCCACGACGACCGGCGCGACCGGAATGGCCGGGTCCGCGGGTCCCGGCCCGGGCTCGATGGTGGCCGGCATGTCGGCGCCGGCCTGGTGGAATCCTGCTGGGCATTGCCATCGTCCTGGTCGTCGTCCTGAGCGGCGGCGCGCTCTTCGCCTCGGGCT
>SCTE01000365.1 GCA_004298915.1 Chloroflexota bacterium
TAGTAGATGACCTCGTCGCCGGGCTCCGTGACCATCCGGATGGCGGTCGCGATCGCACCCCAGCCACCGGTGGTCATCGCGATGTCCTCGGCCTGCCAGGGCATGCCCGTGTGCTCCGCCAGATCCGCGGCTGCCGTTTCCGTCGCCGCCGGATGATCAAGCATGTACGCATACCACGAGGGATCACCGGGCTCGGTGTGCTTCAGGAGCGCGGCGACGTAGGTCGGAATCGGCATGTCGTGCGGATTGCCGAACAGGAGGTCCATCACGCCCGCTTGGCCGGCCCGCTCGGCATGGGGCGACCGTGCGTACCACTGGTAGAACGGGAGGCTTGCCTGAAGCGCCTCGATCCGAGCCTGGGTCATGCCGTCTCCCGATCCGTTGGTTGACTCGATCATGCCCCAAGTGGGAGCGGGCCGTCGGACCGGTCGCCGGCCGCTATGCGCTCGGACGCCGCGCGAGGAAGACGACCGTCGAGTCATCGGCCGTTACCGGCCTGCCGTTGTACAGGCCCTCGAGACGGATGTCGACGAATCCGGCCGCGCGGAGCATCAATTGGAGCTCCTGGGCAAAGTACAGATTCTCCTGGAGCACGTTCTCCTCGGTCGCGATGACCTCGCCACCACGCCGCAGCATGGCGCGCATCTCGCGGGTGTAGCGCTGAAGGAGTGGATCGAAGTCCACGTATCGACCGAGAAGCTCGATCTCGTCACCATCGGCGAAGGTTCGCCGGTCGCCCGACTCGGGCCACGGTGACGCGCTCCTGCGTCGATGTTCGGGCAGCCAGTCGGCCCACCGGTCCTTGTCGACCTCGTCGTACGGCAGGTAGTGATTGAACACGAACGTGCCGCCAGGCTCGAGGTGCTCGTAGACGCGTACCAGCGCAAGCTCGTCGTGGGCGCGATTGCCCCCGAGCCCGAACGAATCGCAGCAGTAGATCGTCCGATACCGTCGCGGCAGGTCCATCTGATGGAGCGCCGCGGCATGCAGCGCGGGGTCCAGCCCCCTGGCCCTCGCGAGCGCGCCGGCCTGGGCGAGCATGTCGGGCGAGAGGTCGACGCCGTCGACATCGAGACCCTCGGCGGCGAGCGGGATCAGCAATCGTCCCGCCCCACACGAGAGATCCAGCGCCGGCTGACCGTACGTCTCGACGGCGGACCGGTAGAACGCGAGTTCCTCAGGGCTCGCCGTGTTGAACTCGGCCCACCACCGCGCGATGAGGCCGTAATGCCACGTCCTGGGCTGTCCGTCCATCAGCCCGGGACGGCGGAAGGATCGTCCCGTCGGAAGAGGATGCCGAGGTTCGCCTTCCAGGCCCCGACATCGGCATCGCGCGAGCCCGCCAGCCCGGCGAAGATCTGCGCGATGTGGTCGAGATCGTGGACCGACCATGTCGCGAGCAGCTCGCGGAGGGTCACCTCGCCGAGGATCGGATGGAGGCCCCGGCGATCGAGGTCGTCCGACGTCACCGCGGAGGCGAGGGCAGCAAGGTTGTCAGCTCGCAATCGCGCGAACTGCTCGATGAGGTCGTCGAGGCTGGCATCGCGATCCCGTTCCTGGTGTGCGACGCGGTCGAACGTGTCGAACGGCACGGTCGGGCCGTCCTCCAGGATCCGTCGGATCCGCGGCAGCCAGTTGTCCAGTTCCGCGCTGATCAGGTGCCCGACGACGTCGCGCGGTTGCCAGCCGCCCTCGACATCGAAACCGGCGGTCCACGCGTCGGGCAGTCCCGCGAGGAGGGCTCGCACCACGGCCGGCGTCCGGCCAAGCAGGTCCGTCGTGTCATCGATGAACTGATCCATCGCCGGATTGTATCGGCGGGCCGCTAGGTGCCGACTGGACGGTCCGGAGCGGGCCCGTCCACCGCGCCGGCGTGCCCGATGAGCAGGAACTCGCGCCACAGGACCACGACGAGGACGGCCGACCCGATGAACCCGAACCAGAATGGGGCCGTGATCCCGAATGTCCGGGCCAGGAGGCCGCCGATCGGCGTCCCGATGACCAGCCCGCCGACGATCGCGACGCGGTAGACGCCACCGACGCGGCCGAGCAGCGCGTCGGGAACCGCTCGCTGCCGAACGACGGTCGCGATGGTTCCCCACACGAATTCATGGACGCCGAACACCACGAGCATGGCGAGGGCGACGGCGGGCAGCGTCGTCAATGCGAGGGTCAGGTGGGTGACGGTCTCGATGATGAGGCCGGCTCGCATGATCTGGCCGAGCGAGAATCGACGCTCGAGCCGGCCGTACAGCCCGGCGCCGATGAGCCCGCCGACGGCCGTTGCCGTGATGAGCAGCCCGAATCCGACCTCGTCCATGCCCAGCCGATCGCCCGCATACAGGACGAGCACCGACCAGGCGGCCCCGAACGTGACGTTGAACGCGAAGATCGTCAGCGCGAGGGTCCGCATCGGCGGATGGGCGATGAGCCAGCGGATGCCCTCGGCCATCTCGGCTCGCAGGCCGGAGCGGGCCGCGATCTCGCGCTTCGAGCTGATGACGACGCGCGAGACGAGGAGGGCACCGAGGGTGAACGCGGCGGCGTTCGCCGCGAACGGGAGGGCCATGCCGGCGGCGAACAGGAACGCACCGATCGGCGGGGCCACGAGCTGGTTGGTCAGCAGGAACCCGCCCTGGAGCCGGGCATTGGCGATCCCGAGATCCTCGCGCGCGACGAGACTCGGCAGCAGCGTGCTCGATGCGGAATCGGCAAACGTCTCGGCGGTGCCCAGGATGAACAGCGCCGCGAGGACCAGGGCAATGTTCACCGTGCCACTGGCGATCGTGGCGACGAGCGCGGTCAGGACGATCGCACGGCCGAGGTTCGCGATGACCACCAGCCGGCGGCGGTCGAACCGGTCCGCGATGGCACCGCCGAGTACCCCGAACAGCAGGACCGGCAGGTATTCGCTGAGCAACGCCATCGAGACCAGGAGCGGGTCGCGAGTCGCGGATGCCACGAGCAACGGCCCTGCCGACAGCGCGATGCCATCGCCGACGTTGTTGATGACCGTCGCCGACAGCAGGAACCGGAAGCTGCGCCCGAGGCGCGCGGGCACGACGATCTCGACGAGCCTTCGGGGAATGTCCTGCACCATCGGCAGGATAGCGGCAGGGCTGCCGGGGATGTGCTGCCGCGTCGATGCGCCGGCACGCTAGCGCGGCGCCCCCGGGCCCGGCCCCGGGCGGTCAGCGTCGCTCGGTCGCCGCTCCCGCACAATGGACCCACGCCACATGGAGCCACCGATGACCCACGAGCACGACAACCACGAGCACCACGAGCATCACGAGCACGATCACCACGACCACGAACCGGTCGAGTATGCGGATGCGGTGCGCGGCTTTCGCGAGGACAAGGACGACTACTTCCGGACCGGAGCCGGCAGTCCCCTGCCCCCGGCTGAACGGGCCGGCTTTGCCGGGCTCCCCTACTTCGATGTTGACGAATCCCTCGTCTTCGAGGGCCTGACCCTCGAACCATATGACGGCTCCGAGCCGACGAACTTCAGCATCCCGACATCGGACAATCGACTCCGACCGGCAACGCGCGCCGGCGTGTTCCGGTTCAGCGTCGGGTCCGTGGCGTGCCAGTTGACCGGCTACGCCTTCGAGAACAGCCAGTCAACCTCGATCTTCGTGCCGTTCCTGGACGGCACCACCGGCAACGAGACGTACGGCGCGGGCCGCTACCTCGACATCGAGCCCGAGGAGGACGGCACCTACACGCTCGATTTCAACCTCGCCTACCACCCGTCGTGCGTGTACGACATGCGGTTCTCGTGCCCGCTCACGCCGGCCGAGAACCGGC
>SCTE01000366.1 GCA_004298915.1 Chloroflexota bacterium
ACTGAA
Organism: Chloroflexota bacterium; assembly: GCA_004298915.1. GTDB lineage: Bacteria > Chloroflexota > Limnocylindria > Limnocylindrales > CSP1-4 > UBA5189. Next base: position 7 of record SCTE01000366.1, read on the forward strand.
GATCGTCTCGTCGGTCGCCTGATCACGGACGATCTTCAGTGGCGGCAAGCACCCGCTCGATGCCTACTTCGTCGACGGCGACGCAGGCGCGCTCCAGCCGCTCTGCGATGCCCTGAGCTAGCAGCCGAATCGCGAATGACGTGGCGCTCGACGGATTGAACCCGCGGGCGCCACGTAGAACGAGCCGCGACCAAGGAAGATCGGAGGGACTCATAGATGCACCGCTCGGCAGGCAGTCTTGTCGTCCGGGTCATGGCGCTGGCCCTCGTTGGGGCAGCCTGTTCCGCCGCTCCGCCGGCGACGGGGACGCCCACATCCGAGGCCGCAACCACGGCTCCATCGCCGAGCCTACCCGTCGGCCCTTCCGTGGGGCCGACGAGCGAGCCCGAGATCGTGGTCAGAGACGGCGAGCCATGGTTTCTGTCTGCCTGGTACCTGCCGGGCAAGCGGACGAAGGACCTCTTCCTGACCCGTCCTGACGGCACCGACTCCCATCCAATTCTCGCGGACCTCCCTGGCGAGCATCTGGCGGCCGCCTGGGCACCGGACGGAACTCGGTTCGCATTCACGATCCGCGATGCAGCGACGCCACTGGGGTCGATCTGGACGGCGAACGCCGATGGCTCGGGGGCTTCGCGGCTTACCGACGGTGGCGGAGCATGCCCGGACGGCATCTTTCATCCGAGCTGGTCGCCGGACGGCTCGAAACTCTCGGTCATCTGCTACCCGGATCCAGGCGGAAAGGAAGGATCGGTAGCGATCTTCGATCCTGCGACCTCGGCGGTCACACGCCTGTACACCGTTTCCTGGCCCGAGCATCTCGACGGGCGGGCAGAGTGGTCCCCCGATGGCGCATCGCTCGCGTTCACCATCTATCACTGGGATCCCACGGACCAGTTCGTCGATGGATCGGTGGTGGCCGTCATTTCGGCTACGGGCGGCCCGGTGGACCGCCTCACGACCTTCGATATGGACATGTCGACCGGTAATTGGAGCCCGGACGGTCAGGAGATTGCGATTGCCTCGAACGGCGTGGGCATGCGGCACGCCTCGAACGAGCCATCGAACGTCTACGCGATCAGACCGGATGGAACCGGACTACGCCAGATCACGAGGTCGTCCGTCGACGGGCACATGCGTATCTTCGCGCCCGCCTGGACCCCGGACGGCCGGATGCTGGTCGCCATCGGGATCGCTTCCGCGAGCGGAGGCACGGTGACCACCGTCGACGACATTCGACTTGCCTTCGTCGATCCGGCCGGTGGTGAGCCCGATCTCCTGCCATCGACGATCCACGGGGGGACCCTTCGCCCGACGCCGTGAGGCATCGGCGCACCCGGAAGAGCCGCGAGTCGAGGACGGGCTGAGCGTCTGGTTCACGCCACGCTGGTCGCTGGACAGGACCGCGCCGTCGGTGGCGCGTCGCTACTATATCGCCATGCGATATATCACCATGCTCGCGTTGCTCGTCGCGGTCGGGTGCACAGCCCCGGCGTTGCCTTCCCACGCGCGCAACGATCCGAGTGGGACACCATCGCCGTTCGCTGGGCCACGCTGGACCACCGTTGCCCAACCCATTCGACCCATGGCCGCCGAAGAGCGCCGGGTCGTTGATGACATTGCGACGAGCGCCCTTCGCGACCACGGTGACGGCGCCACGGCCCTCTATCTCGGCACCTGGGACCCGATCCGTGGCGTGTACGTCGCCGCGTACGGGGAGGCGGCACCCGGCCAGGCCGCGACGATTGCCGACCACACCCGGATCGGCAGCATCACCAAGACCTTCACCGCGACGGCGATTCTCGATCTGGTAGCCCGCGGCCGTCTTGCTCTCGACGCGACGCTTGCGGACCTGGTCCCGGACATGGTGGCCTTGCACCCGTCAC
>SCTE01000367.1 GCA_004298915.1 Chloroflexota bacterium
TGCTCGACGAGTACGGCATGCCCTACATCGAGGGCGGCTGGCCGGGATCGAACCCCAAGGACATCGAGTTCTTCCGGACGGCCCGCACGATGTCGTGGCACACCGCGAAGCTCGCGGCGTTCGGTTCCACGCGCCATCGGTCGAACACCGCGGCCACGGACCCGAACCTCCAGGAGCTCGTCCGGGCCGAGACGCCAGTCGTGACGATCTTCGGCAAGAGCTGGCTGCTCCACGTCACCGAGGTCCTCGGGGCAACCGCGGCCGAGAACCTCGACATGGTGGCCGACAGCGTCCGGTTCATCGTCGAGCGGGGTCGCGAGCTGGTCTACGACGCCGAGCACTTCTTCGACGGCTATGCGGCCGACCCGGCCTACGCGCTGGCAACCCTCCGCGCGGCCCGTGATGCGGGCGCAAGAACGCTCGTCCTGTGCGACACGAACGGGGGGACACTGACCGCTCGCCTCCTCGAGGTCCTCGGCGCAACGCAGGCGGCGCTGGCCGCCGACCCGGGCGACGCGGTCCCGATCACGTGGGGGATCCACACCCACAACGATGCGGACATGGCCGTCGCGAATTCGATCGCCGCCGTGGGCGCCGGCGTGCGCCACGTCCAGGCCACGATCAACGGCTACGGCGAGCGCTGCGGCAACGCCAACATGGTGAGCATCCTGGCCAACCTGGCACTCAAGACCGACCTGCCGCTCGTGCCGGCGGGTGGCGGCGCGATCGCGGACCTCACCGAGCTCTCCCGGTCCGTTGCGGAGATCGCCAATCTCGCTCCCAACGACTGGCAGCCATATGTCGGTCGATCGGCCTTCGCCCACAAGGGCGGCGTCCACGGCGCCGCTGTGGCCAAGGTCGAGCGCTCGTACCAGCACGTGGATCCCGCGTCGGTCGGGAACGTCGGGCGCCTCGTCGTTTCCGAGCTCGGAGGCAAGGCCAACACGGCGATTCGGGCACGCCAGCTGGGTCATGGCCTCGAGGGGGTCGACCCGAAGCAGCTCTCCGCCCTCATCAAGCGCCTCGAGCACGAGGGCCTCTCGTTCGAGGGTGCCGAGGCCTCGTTCGAGCTCCTGATCCGCCGCCAGGCGGCCGACTACACGGCCCCGTTCAAGATCCTCGACTACACCTGCCTCGTCGAACAGCGCGGCGGTCGCGAGCTCCTCGCTGAAGCCACGGTCAAGGTCGAAGTTGACGGAGAGGTCCTTCACACCGCGGCCGACGGCAACGGCCCGGTCAATGCGCTCGACGCCGCGCTCCGCAAGGCGCTCGGCGCGTTCTATCCGATCCTCGATGCCGTGCACCTCTACGACTACAAGGTCCGGATCCTCGATTCGGATGCGGCGACCGGCGCCCGCACGCGTGTCACGATCGAATCGGCCGATGGTTCGCGCGAATGGTCCACCATGGGCTCGGACACGAACATCATCGCCGCCTCGGCCATTGCCCTCGGCGACAGCCTCGAATACGCGATCTGGAAATCCGGCGCCGAACTCAGGCGTCGCGACGAGCGACACTTCACCACGATCAGGCCCGGGAGGTAGCCCCGATGACGCAGGCAGACGCCCTTCGCCTCGCCCGCTGGACGGTCACGTCCGGCAGCAACGCACAGAGCCGCGGGGCGGTGGTCATCGAGGCCGGCGACCATCACTGGCAGGCCTCGTCACAGGGCAACGGCGCGGTGGATGCCCTGTTCGGGGCGGTGGACCGGGCCCTGGCCGAGGTCATCCATGGGCACCCGCGCCTCGTCGGCTACGACGTCCACGCCGTCGCCGAAGGCCCTGATGCCGAGGGTGTCGT
>SCTE01000041.1 GCA_004298915.1 Chloroflexota bacterium
GGTCGGCGAGATCCGGGTCACGCCCGACCCGAACACCTATACGGTCCTTCCCTGGCTGCCCCGGACCGCCGCCATGCTGAGCGACCAGCTGGGCCACGACGGGCTGGACTGGGGGAGCTGCACCCGCAGCTTTCTGAAGCGGGCGATCGCCGACGCCGAGGCCGCCGGCATCCGGGTCATGGCGTCGTTCGAGAACGAGTTCTACCTCGCCGAGGACGTCGATGGCGAGATCCGGCCCTATCAGGACGGGCCGGTCTACTCGTCGATCGGCATGGATCGGGTCGCCTACGTGATGGACGACATCGTCGACGCGCTCGAGTCGCAGAACCTCGAAGTCGAACAGTCGATCAACGAGTACGGCCCGGGGCAGCAGGAAATCGCCATTCGCTACGCCGACGCCCTGCGAGCGGCCGACAACCAGATCAAGTTCCGTGACGCGGTCCGGGGCGTCGCCGAGGTCGAGCACGGACTGATCGCGTCGTTCGCGGCGAAGCCCTTTGCCGAGGGTGTCGGTTCGGGCGCCCACATCCACTTCAGCCTGTGGTCGCTCGACGGATCCACGAACCTCATGTTCGACGCCGACGCCGGACCGCGGCTGCTCTCGGAAACGGGCCGCCAGTTCGTTGCCGGGATCCTCGATCACCTGCCCGCCCTGGTCGCCCTGACCTGTCCGAGCTTCAACTCGTACGAGCGGCTCCAGCCCCGCTCGTGGGCCGGATCGACCGTGTCGTGGGGCCCCGACAATCGCGAATGTGCGGTCCGGATCGCCTCGCCGTTTCGCGGCCGGGAGGCGGAATCGACCAATGCCGAGCTCAAGGCCTGCGATCCATCCTGCAACCCGTACCTCGCCCTCGGCGGTTTGATCCTCGCCGGCCTCGACGGCATCCGTCGTGGCCTCGTCCCGCCGGAGCCGGCGCTCAAGGATCCGGCGGCGATGACCGACGACGAGCGCGCACGGAGCGGAATCCGGCCGTTGCCGACGTCCCTCCGCGAGGCCCTCTCGAACCTCCAGGCGGACGGCGTGCTGCTCGAGGGGCTGGGCGATCTCCTCGCTCGATGCATCGTCGCCGTCCGGACCGCCGAAGCGGAATCCCTCGAAGCCATGAGCCCCGAGATGGCGCGGCTGGCCCATCTCCGGGTCTTCTGAGCCCAGCCGACACTACCGAAGCTCGAGAGGAGAGATCGATGCTCGACAACATGCGCGTCGTGGACCTGACCCAGCCGATTTCGTCGGACACCGTGATGTGGCCCGGGGCGCCGGGCCCGACGGCCGAAGTGATCCTCACCGTTGCCCACGACGGCTTCTACAACCGCCGGATCTCGTTCATGGAACACACCGGGACGCATTTCGACGCGCCGTGCCACATGGTCGACGGGGCCATCCCGCTCCACGAGGTGGACGCGGGCACCCTGATCCGGCCGGGGGTCGTGATCGATGTCAGCGCGGAGATCGACGGCGACGCGGACGGCACGCTGTCGCTGGACCAGGTCCATGCCTTCGAGGCGGCCCACGGGCGCATACCGGACGGGTCGATCGTCCTGCTCCGAACCGGATGGGAGGCATTCAACCGTGACCCCGGGCGCTACGCCGGGGCGCCGGGCCCGCTTCGCTTCCCGGGCTACGGGGTGGACGCGGCGCGGTTCCTCGTCGAGGAGCGACGCGCGGTCGGGCTCGGCGTCGATACCCTCGGCATCGACCCGGGAAGTGCAACGGACTTCCCCGTCCATCGCCAGGTCAGCCATCCGCGAGGCGTCTGGCACCTGGAGGGCCTGACGAACCTGGCGGCCCTGCCGGCCACCGGGTTCTGGCTGTTCGTCGGCGTGCTGAATCTCCAGGACGGCTCGGGGAGCCCGGCCCGTGTCCTTGCCCTCGTCGCGTAGCGGCGTTGTCGACGGTCCGTCGGCAGACGTCAACGACCTCCTCGTCGATATCGGGCTGGTGGACCACCATGTCCACAGCGTGGTTGTCGGACCGGTCGAGCCGGGCGATTTCGTCGCCCTGGTGTGCGAATCGGATCGCCGGTCGGCGGCTCAGGCGGCCGGGCTCGACACGCAGGTCGGGATCGCCATTCGACGCTGGTGCGCGCCGCTCCTCGGCCTGCCCGCCGGCATCGCCGGCGACGACTACCTCGACTATCGGCGAGGCCTGACGAACGAGGCCGCGGCCGCCCGGCTGCTCCCCTCGGCCGGCTTCGATGCGCTGCTCGTGGATACCGGCTACCAGGCGAATCGACTGGTCGCGACGGCCGAGTTCGGCCGCCTCGCGGGGGCCCCGGCCCACACGATCGTTCGACTCGAGGCCCTGGCCGAACAGGTGGCGGGATCGAGCCCGACCGCCCTCGGGTTCGCCGCGGCCTTCGAGTCCGCACTTGCCGCCGCGGCACGGGGCGCGGTCGGCCTGAAGTCGATCATCGCCTATCGGGATGGGCTGGACTTCGACCCGACGCCGCCGGGGCTCGACGAGGTTGCCGCCCATGCCGGGAGGTGGCTGGCGGAGATCGAGGCATCGGGAACCATCCGGCTGACGGACCCGGTGTTGCTGCGCCATGTCCTGTGGACAGGGGCGCGGACCGGGCTGCCCGTCCAGGTCCATGCCGGGTTCGGCGATACCGACCTGGACCTGCATCGGGCCGACCCGCTGCTCATGACCGGGTTCCTGCGCGCGACCGAGGGCGTCTGCCCGGTCCTCCTGCTCCACAACTACCCATTCCACCGCCAGGCGGGCTACCTGGCCCAGATGTTCCCGCACGTCTACCTCGATGTCGGGCTGGCGGTGAACTACACGGGAGTCCAGAGCCGCCAGGTGATCGCCGAGAGCCTCGAACTGGCGCCCTTCACCAAGGTCCTCTTCTCGTCCGACGCGTGGGGTGCTCCCGAGCTCCACCTGCTCGGGAGCTGGCTCTTCCGCCGGGGGATGGCCCGGGTCATCGGCGAATGGGTGACTGCCGGCGACTGGACGATCGAAGACGCACGCCGGTCGATCGAGCTCATCGCCGGCGGCAACGCGCGCCGCGTGTACGGGCTCGCGGCGGCGCCGTTCCGCGACCCGGCCGCGTCGTCCTGAGCTCTCGATTCCTGCCGTTCCGTGCGGTACGCTCTCGGGTGCCCTCGCGACTTGCGCTGTGGACTCATTGATCGTCTGGAGGAGGTTCCATGAAACGGAAACTGGGGGCGGTCGTCGCCATAGCCAGCATCGTGCTCGCGGCCTGCGGTGGAGGAACCGGTGGCGGCGACAAGATCAAGATCGGCGGTGGGTTCGCCCTGACCGGTGACGAGTCCGCGCTCGACCTGCCGGCCGCCAACGGTGCGAAGCTGGCGGTCAAGGAAATCAACGCCGCGGGCGGCGTGCTCGGCAAGCAGATCGACTTCATCGTCCATGACAGCCAGTACAAGATGGATGTCACGGCCCAGACCGCGAAGCAGTTCATCGAGGAGGACAAGGTCCAGGCGATGATCGGCTACACGGACACGGATTCCGTGCTCGCCGCGGGCCCGACGATCCAGGCTGCCGGCATCCCGTTCATCACGGTCGGGGCCACGTCGCCGAAGATCCCGTCGCAGGTCGGGGACGTCATGTTCCTGGCGTGCTTCGGGGACAACGTCCAGGCGGCCGCGGGCGCTGAATACGCCCTGGCCAAGTTCGGCAAGAACGCCTACCTGCTGTCGGACAAGGGCGTCGAGTACACGACGCTCCTTGGCGCGTACTTCAAGGCACGGTTCGTCGAGGCCGGTGGAACGATCGTCCTCGAGGACGTCTACGACGACGACGCCACCGACTTCTCGGCCCAGATCGCCAAGATCAAGGCACTCCCGGCCCAGCCCGACTTCTACTACGTCGCCGCGATGCCCTACAACATCGGCCCGCTCGTCAAGCAGATGCGCGATGCCGGCCTGACCGGACCGATCGTCGGCGGCGACGGCTACGACACGCCCGATCTCGTCAGCGTGGCCGGGGCCGCGGCCAACAACGTGTTCTTCACGACCCATGCCTTGATGGACTCGACCGGCGGGACCGACGGGATCAAGAAGTTCATCGCGGCCTACACGACCGAGTACGGACACGCTCCCGAGAACGCGTTCGCTGCCCTCGGCTACGACACCGTCTATCTCCTCGTGGATGCCATCAAGCGCGCCGGCTCGATGGATGCCAAGGCCCTCAAGTCGGCCATCGAGGCGACCAACGGCTTTGCCGGCATCACCGGCGCGATCACCTTCGCGGCCAACTCCCATGTCCCGCAGAAGGGCGTCACGATCATCGACGTCGAGAATCAGGCCTTCACCCTCGGCGCGGAGGTCGTGCCCGAGAAAGTTCCGGCCCCGTAGACCGGAGGGCGCTCACGCGCCCGAAGTCGACGTTCAGTGAACCGCCTCCGACCCCGTCGGGGGCGGTTCCATGTCCCGCGCGATGCGGGTCGGGCGAGCCCGGCGCCGGGTCAGTCGGGCGTCGCGGATCCGGGACCCCGCCTGCGCCCCCGCCGGGGTCGCCACGCGACGAGCTGCTCCAGGTCGATCTCGCGCTGGCCGAGGATTCCGCTCGGACGGAAGATGATCACCGCGATGAAGAACACCGCGAGCAGGATGCCGCCGAGCCCGTAGAGCAGGGTCGCGCCCTCGATCCGGCGCAGGGCCTCGGCCAGGGCCAGGACGATCGCGGTCCCGATCACCGCGCCACTGACCGAGCCCATGCCCCCGACGACGAGCATCGTGATGACCCGGAACGTGAGGTCGAAGTAGAAGACCGTCGGCGAGAACGACGTGATGAAGTGGGCATAGAGCGAACCTGCGACGGCGGACAGGAACGCTCCGGCCACGAACGCCACGAGCCGCGGTCGGAGGATCGAGATCCCGATCGAACGGGCGGCCCACCGGTCGCCCTTCTGGGCGAACATCGCTCGCCCGTAGCCCGAGAACTTGAGTCGCCAGGCCATGTAGATCGCGATCGCCGCCCAGCCCCAGGCCCACCACAGGTTGGTGTACGGCGCGACGTTCGAGAAGGTCCGCGAGCCCCGGGTGATGTCGTCCGCATTGAACAGGACCACGCGGACGATGACCAGGAATCCGAGCGTGGCAACGGCGACAAAGTGGCCGGACAGGCGCATAAGCACCGCCCCCACCAGCCCGGCGATCACCATGACCAGCGCGCCGGCGATGAGCGTAGCCGCCACGAAGCCCACCGGCACCGGACCGACGGTCATGTCGAGGTGGACACCCTCGAGCCATACGGGCAGGTTCGGGAGGTACTCGGCCTTCGTCGCCAGGGGGAGCGTCAGGATCGCGGAGGTGTACGCGCCGATCGCCATGAACCCGATGTGCCCGAGCGAGAAGACGCCCGTGAAGCCGCTCGCCAGGTTGAGCGCCTGGACGAGGATGACGAAGATCGCGAAGTTGATCGCGAGGCCCTGCCAGAAGGCGAGGCCCGAAAGCTGGAGCAGGGCGAGGGCGGCACTCGCAGCCAACAGCACGATCAATGTGGGCCGCGCCATCTGGAGCACCCTCATGGCGTGTCCTCGCGTGCTCGGCCGCCGAGGATCCCGTTGGGGCGGAAGAGCAGCATCAGGATCAGGAACACGAAGACGATGGCGTCGCGATAGCTCCCCAGCGCGCTCGGGAACACCGTCGCCAGCAGGTCGTGGATCTCCGGTGACACGGCTCCCGGCGGCAGGATGTCCGCGATCCCCCCGAGCGCGGTCGGGATGACCTCCAGGAATCCCAGGGCATAGGCGCCGACCACCGCCCCGGAAATGCTCCCGAAACCGCCGATGACCGCGGCGATGAAGGCCTTGAGGACGGGCGAGAAGCCGAGGAACGGATTGATCTGGCCGGCCTGGGACGCATACAGCAGGCCCGCGACCGAGGCCAGGGCCGCCGACAGGGCGAACGCCGCGGCAACGACCCAGTTGACCCGGATGCCGACGAGCTGTGCGGCCGGCAGGTCGTCCGCCGCGGCATGCATCGACAGCCCCGTCCGCGTCCGGGTCAGGAACAGCATCACGCCGGCAAGGATGATCACGCCACTGCCGAACCCGATCACGTTGACCCTTGGGATGGTCACGGCGCCGATGGCCACGACGCCGGACAGGACGTCCGGGGTCGGGAAGGCGATCTGAACTGGCTGGCTCGCGAGCCGCGTCACGAGCAGGGTTCCGTTCTGGAGGATCTGGCCGACCGCGAAGGACGTGAGCAGCATCGCGACCTCAGGCCCGCCCCGGATGGGGCGATACGCGATCCGCTCCATGGCCAGTCCGATCAGCACGGTTCCCGCGATCATCGTGACGATCGCGACCGGCAGCGGCAGGCCGGCGAAGAGCGAGAACGCCGCGATGTAGGCGGCGACCATCATGACGTCGCCGTGGGCGAAGTTGATCAGCCGCAGGATGCCGAAGATCAGGGCGAGGCCGACGGCCATCAGCGCGTACAGGCTGCCCGCGCTGAGGGCATTGACGATCTGCTGGATGAGGTAGACGTCCATGGTCAGCGGCCCAGGTACGAGTGCTCGACCTGCGGATTCCGCCGCAGGACGTCGGCCGGGCCCTCGAGCGTGATCAGCCCACTCTCGAGGACATAGGCCCGATCCGCCGAATCGAGGGCATGGTGCACGTTCTGCTCGACGAGGAGCATCGTGAGCCCGCCGCGCTTCAGGTCGTCGATGACCTCGAAGATCCGCTCGACCATCATCGGAGCCAGGCCGAGCGAGGGCTCGTCGAGGATCAGGAGGCGCGGTCGGCTCATCAGGGCCCGGCCGATCGCCAGCATCTGCTGCTCGCCACCCGACAGGGTCCCGCCGAGCTGGGTCATGCGTTCCCCGAGACGAGGAAACAGCGTGGTCACGCGTTCGATGTCGGAGCGGACCTCCGCGATCGGGCGGGTGATCCCGCCGAGGAGCAGGTTCTCGCGAACCGTGAGCCGGCCGAAGACGCGGCGGCCCTCGGGGCAGTGCGAGATTCCGAGCCCGACAATCACGTCGGTCGAAGCCCGCGAGATGTCCCGGCCCTCGAACTCGATGCGTCCCGCCGACGGACGAAGGAGCCCGGAGATCGCCTTGAGGGTCGTCGACTTGCCGGCCCCGTTGGAGCCGATCAGGGCGACGAGTTCGCCGGCCCCGACCCGGATGGAGATGCCCTGCAGGGCGCGGATGTTGCCGTACGCAACATGAACCCCGGTCAACTCAAGCATGGCTCGCCTGCCCGAGGTAGGCGGTGATCACGTCCGGGTTGTTCCGGACCATTGCCGGATCACCGTCGGCGATCAGCTCGCCGTAGTTGAGGACCTGGATCCGGTCGCACAGGTTCATGACGAGCGGAATGTCATGGGCGACCAGGATGATCGTCAGGTCGAGATCGTCGCGAAGCCGCCGGATGAGGTCGAGGAGATCGGCCGTCTCGGTCGGGTTCATGCCGGCGTTCGGCTCGTCGAGGAGCAGGATCTTCGGTTCGGTCGCGACGGCCCGGGCAATCTCCAGCCGGCGCTGGTCGCCGTACGGAAGGCTGGATGCGGGCCGGCTGGCGACGGCGGCGAGGCCGAGCCGCTCCAGGGTCTCGCGGGCGCGCTCGGTGATCTCGTGCTCTCGCCGCCGGAAGGCCGGGGTCGACAGCAGCGACTGCGCCAGCCCGATCGGCAGCCGCTGCTGGACCGCGACCTTGACGTTGTCGAGCGCCGACATGTCCCCGAACAGCCGGATGTTCTGGAAGGTCCGGGCGACTCCGGCTCGGGCGACGTCGTGGGCGGGACTGTTGGTCATGTCCACGCCGAACAGGCGAATGGTTCCCGATGTCGGGCGGACCATCCCTGACAGGAGGTTGAAGAGCGTCGTCTTCCCGGCGCCGTTCGGTCCGATCACGCCGTGAATCGAGCCCGGTCGGAGATCGAGCGCGTAGTTCGACAGTGCCACCAGCCCGCTGTAGCGCTTGGTGAGGCCGTCGATCTCGAGCATGGGGGATCCGACGTCGACGACCGGAGCAACGGTCACCGAGGCGACCGTCGAGCGGTCCCGAGCACGTCTGCCACGCAGGGCTCCTCGTTCGGGGACCTGCCGCCTCGGGCGCGCGCTCGGGGTCGCGCAGGTGTCGCCAGATGATATGCGGCGACGACGCCGCATCGCATCCGCAGATGCGGGCGAGCGATCAGGCCGTCTGGACGGGGACCGGAAGGTCGACGGTCAGCCCGGTCCCGAGGGAGCCGGTCAAGGTCCCGAGCTCGCGGACCCCACCGTCATCGCGGAACACGTTGTCCGTGGCGAGCGAGACCTGCGAGAACGTCCGGACGCTCGACTCGTAGCCGCTCGTCGCGTAGACGGTTGCGCAGATGTCGGCGGGGAGGGCGATCTGCGAGGTCGCGATGACGTTGGCGGGCCCGGTCGCCGTCGCGAGCGACCGATAGACCTCGAAGTGGACGTGGGGCCATCGACCCGAGTAGCACGCCGGAAAGATGCTCTGGAACATCGCCACGCCCTCGGCGTCGGTTTCTCCGACCCCGCGCAGGTAGTTCTCATTCGCAGCCGCCTGCGAGTACATCGAGTAGTTCCCGTCGCGATCGCAGTGCCAGACGTAGACCGCCGCGCCCGCGAGCGGGGCGCATCCATTCGCGAGATCGAGGATGGTGAGCCGAATCGTCAACGGAACACCCTCGGCCGTGGTCGTCGACGTCCCGAAGCTGGATCGGATGTCCGACCGGACTACGCCGCTCTGGGTGAGGATGTCGGGTCCGTTCGACCCGTCGCCGGGGAACGGTCCGGCCGTCTCCTCGGGAATGGGCGTGCAGTCGGCACCCGTGGCGGCCGCGGCCGAGCTCGAGGACGGGTTCGCGGTCAGCAGCGCCGACGCTGCCGGCGAGCACGCCGCAAGCGAGACGAGCCCGACGCCCAGCCCGACCGTGCCCATGACCTTCAGGGCCTGGCGGCGATCGATGAGCGTTTCGACATCGAAGGCAAGTCCCTGGTCGAACACGGGTTCGTCCGGGTGGTGGAGTTGCCGGCCCTCGAAGATCGGTGACGAATCGATCGCGGGATGCGGGGCGGATGGCGGCGGGTTGGTCGGCACGATCTCTCCACGGTACTGGGGCTGCAATGCCGTGGATCGTCGCGAGCCTTCGTGAGGAATTGATGAGAAACGAGGCTCCGGAAATGAAGCGACCCCGGACCGCACCATCGGCACGGCCCGGGGTCGGGCGAGGAGGAGCGATGGTCAGCGCCCGCCCTGGACCGGGATGACCGGGCAGAGGAACTCCTTCACCGGGGTCGACGCGATCGTCAGCCAGCCGGCATCCGCATAGGCCTCGACAGCCTCGGCGCTGGTGAGCTGGACGGGGGTCACACCCGCGGCCCAGGTCACCGGCAGGACCATCCAGCGACCGCCGTTGTAGTCGCGATCACCGGGCTTTGCCTCGGCCACGTTGATGAGGCCGCTGCCGAGCGCGTAGATCCGATCGAAGGTCGACGCGGGCGCACCGGTTCCGCTGAAGTCGGTCGGCGTGCCGACGGTGCGATAGCGAGCGTCATCGACGTAGAAGGACAGGCTGGGCGGGCCACCCGCTGACACCGCGGATGCGGCAACGGACAGCAGCAGGGCGCTCGCGGCGAGTGCGGAGCCAAGGCGACGGAACATGTGGGGTTCTCCTGTCCGGCCGGTGGGGCTGGCCGGGGCGCCACCCTCGCCCAACGACGAGGCACGTCCCAAAGCCTTGTGCCTGCTCCACGACGGCCGGATGACCGACCGTCACCCGAGCGTCACGGTTGTCGCGCAGGCTCCGCGGAGCGATGATCGCCCTCATGCCGCGCCCCCAACCCGCGCCGATCCTCGTGGTCGACGACGATCCCAAGATCGTCGCCCTGGTTCGCGCATACCTGGAACGGGAGCGTTTCCGGGTCGTCACGGCCGGCGATGGCCGAACGGCCTTGCGACTCATCGAGGAAGAGACACCGCGACTGGTCGTCCTGGACCTGATGCTTCCCGAGATGGACGGCATGAGCGTGATCCGGCGAACACGCGCCCTGGGGGACGTGCCGATCCTCGTCCTGTCCGCCCGGACCTCGACCGGCGATCGGATCCAGGGCCTGACCGAAGGCGCCGACGACTACCTGCCGAAGCCCTTCTCCCCGGCCGAACTGGTGGCTCGTGTCCGGACGATCCTGCGCCGAACGGAGCGCGACACGCCGGACGCGATCCATCCGGATGTCCGATACGTCTCGGGCGATCTCGAGGTGGACGTGGCCCGGCACACGACGCGGGTCGCCGGCCGGGTGGTGGCCCTCAGCGTCCTTGAGGTCCGCCTGATCACGGCACTGCTCGCCGCCGATGGGCGGATCCTCAGTCGCGATCAGCTCCTCAATGCGATCCATGGCGTCGGCGAGGCCGAGGTCACGGACCGGGCGATCGATGTCTACGTCAAGCGACTGCGCGAGAAGCTCGGTGACGATCCGGCG
>SCTE01000368.1 GCA_004298915.1 Chloroflexota bacterium
CGGTGAACCCCGGTGACCGCGTTGATCCGGATCGGGTCATCCTGGAGCGGGCGTTCAGCCACCCGATGTACACCTTCCAGACCCTCGAGGCCCAGGCCGGCCTCCGGGAGATGCAGGGCCACCGCGCGACGTGGTTCGCCGGCGCTCACCTCGGCTACGGCTTCCACGAGGACGGCTGCCGGTCGGGGTTCGATGTCGCCGCCATGATCGGGACCGAGGCCGATACGACGGACGAGGAGCGGGCGGCATGAGATCGCACCTTCTCGAGGGCAAGGTCCGCCATCGCCGGGCGCGGCCCTTCGTCTACGAACTCGAGCACGACGTCTTCTACGTCGCCCTTGACCTCGGCGAACTCCCCGCCGTCGACGCCCGGCTGCGCCTCTTCGGGAGAAACCGCCGGGCCGTCCTCGGGTTCCGCGATGCCGACCATCTCCCGGTGCCGGCGACGTCCATCGACATCGACATCCGGAACCATCTCCGCGCCGCCGGCGAGGATCCTTCGGGCTGGCGAATCACCCTGATCACCAACCCACGCGTCTTCGGATACGTCTTCAATCCTGCCAGCTTCTTCCTGTGCCGGGACGAATCCGGCGACCTCGTGGTTGTCGTGGTGGAGGTCCACAACACGCACGGCGAGCGCCACCTGTACACGTTGCGGCGCGAGTCGGGCCAGGGGCCCTTCACGTCGGCCATGGACAAGGATTTCTACGTTTCCCCGTTCATCGACATGGAAGGGCGGTACGCTGTCCACGTGCGCGATGACGCCTCCGGCGTGCGGATCGCGATCAACGAGCGGCAGGACGGCGAGCCGCTCCTGAGCACGAGCCTGGTCCTGCGACGCCGCCGCCTGACTGACAGGATGGTGGTCCGGATGCTCCTGCGGCACCCGCTCGTGACGCACAAGACGATCGCCATGATCCACTGGCACGCCCTCCGCCTCTGGCTCCGCGGCCTGAAGTTCTTCCGCCATGGCGACGCCCGGCGGCCAGGCGCTTCGGCGGCAATCGGCGGGCACGGGCGGGGCGGATCCGCTTCGCGACAGCTCGGCGGGACCCCGTCATGAGCGAGCGGACGACGCCGTACCGATCGATGCCCGCGCCGCGGACCCTGGTCACCAGGACGGCGGAGCGGATCATGCTGGCCGCCGCCGCACGCTGGCGGATCGGTCGGCTGACCGTCGTGATGCCCGATGGGTCGGCGCGAACCTTCGGCGAGGCCGCCTCGAACCAATCGGCCGAGATCCGGATCCACGACTCGGCGGCCACCCTCCGGATGTTCCTCGCCGGTGACACCGGGGCCGGCGAGGCATACATGGACGGCTCATGGTCGAGCCCGGACCTGCCGGCGCTCCTCCGGCTGGCCTCGCTCAATCGCGACGCGCTCGGCCTGAGCGGCGGCTGGTGGCGGCTGCCGCTCCGGATCCAGAAGACGGTCGCCCATCGGGCTCGGCGGAACACGCTCCGGCAGAGCCGGAAGAACATCGCCGCGCACTACGACCTTGGCAACGACTTCTATCGCCTCTTCCTGGACGAGACGCTTACCTACTCCAGCGCCGTCTTTGCGTCGCCCGACCAGAGTCTGGCAGACGCCCAGCGGAACAAGTACCGCCTCCTCGCCGAACGAGCGAATCTGACGGCCGACCAGCACGTCCTCGAGA
>SCTE01000369.1 GCA_004298915.1 Chloroflexota bacterium
GCGGCGCTTTGGCGCCGCTCACCCCGCAAGGCAACCGAGCCGACCGACTGACCCGCGCGATGGACGGAATGCGGACACGGGGACAACCGGTCGCCGTTGCCGCGATCCGGGCCATGCTTGCCTCCGGGTTCCCGCACGCCGTCCTGCTGACGGGTCCCGGGGGCGTCGGCAAGACGACGCTTGCCCTCGACATCGCGGCCGCGCTGCTGTGTGGCGCGACCGATCTTGCTGACCGGCCATGTCGTGCATGCCGCGGGTGCCGGATGGTCGAGCACGGCAATCACCCCGACCTGCATCGCCTCGCGCCCGTCGGCGCCGGCGCCCAGATCTCGATCGGCGGGCGTGACGATCTCGGGGTCCGCGACCTTGTCCGCGACCTGGCCTACCTGCCCGTGGAGGGCGGCATGCGGGTCGCCATCGTGGAGGCGGCCCACCGCATGACCGAGGATGCCCAGACCGCGTTCCTCAAGACCCTGGAGGAGCCACCGCCCCGGACCACGATCATCCTGTGCGCCGACGACGAGGAGCGGCTGATGCCGACCATCCGGTCGCGGGTGGCCCGCGTCCGCCTCGGTCCGATCGGACCCCGCGACATCGAGGCCGTCCTCGTGGGTCAGGGCGTCGCCGACGCGCCGACGGCCTCGCGGCTGGCCCGATTCACGGACGGACGGCCGGGTCACGCCATCGGCTATGCCCGCGCGCCGGAAGCCGTCGTCATCCGCGGCGAGATCGCGCGGACCCTGCTCGACCTGCTCGCGGGCAGCGTGACCGCGCGCCTGACCGGCCTCCGGGACCTTGCCGGTCGCAGCGCCGACCTCATGAGGGCGCTCGATGCCGGAGCGGAGGCGGCACCCGTGTCGCCGCCGATGCGCGGGTCGCGGAGCCGGCGCAGGGGGCCGGAGAGGCCGGAACCGATCCCGGCCGACGGCGATGATGACGCTCTTCCCGGCGCGCCCGAGGAGGCGGCCGATGCCCGGCCCGCCAGGACCCCTGCGTCGGAGCGACGGCGCGCGGCCCTCGTGCTGCTCGAGATCTGGCGGGCCGTGCTTCGTGACCTCGGCCTGGTGATCGCCGACGACCGGGAGGCGATCCGTGACCAGGACCTGCTCGACGAGCTCGTCGCCGTCGCCGGGCGGCTCGACCTGGCGACCGTCGGGGCCGGCCTCCGGCGGCTCGACCTGGCGGGCGAGCGCCTCGAGGGCAACGTCAGCCCGGAGCTGGTCCTCGACGTCCTGGCGCTCCATTGGGCGCCAAGCCGGGCGGCCTGATGCCGGTCCGGCTCGAGGTCACCGTCCGCGGTGTCGTCCAGGGGGTCGGATTCAGGTACTTCGTGATGCAACTCGTGCGATCGGAGCCCGTCACCGGTTGGGTGGCCAATGGACGATCCGGCGAGGTGCGCTGTGTGATCGAGGGGGACCGGCCCGTCCTGGATCGCCTTCTCGCCGAGGTCGGTCGCGGTCCGGCCGGCGCGCTGGTCGAACACGTGCAGGCCACGTGGCTGGCCGCGACCGGCGAGTTCCGGGACTTCTCGATTCGGTCCGGGGGTCACCCCGGCGACTGACTCGATCCGGGGCCGCCTCACGGCAGGCCGGCGACGAGCCCTCCATCGATCGTCGTGAACGTGCCGGTCTGGTAGGAGGCGCGCTCCGAGCAGAGGTAGGTCACGTAGGCCGCGAACTCGTCCGGCCGTCCGTACCGGCCGGCGGGAATGGCAGCGAGGTGGGCGGCCCTGACCGCCTCGAGCGATGCCCCGGTCCGCTCGGCGGTCGCCCGATCCAAGGCCTCGATCCTGGCCGTCGCGTGGCGGCCGGGAAACGCGCCGTTGACCGTGACGCCGTCGGCCGCCACGGCGCGCGACGCGGTCTTGAGCCAGGCCATCAACGCGCTCCGGCCGGCATTCGAATAGGCGAGCTCGTCGACCGGCTGGCGGACGGCGTACGAGCCGACCGCCACGATCCGCCCCCAGCCCCGTTCGCGCATCGGCGGGATCAGCGCGGTCGCGATCGCGATCGGGGTCATGACGAGGATCTGGAGCGCGCGCGCCCAGGCCTCCGGATCGGTGGCCGTCGGGTCCACCGGTGGCGGGCCGCCGGCGTTGAGGACCACGATGTCGATCGTGCCCATGAGGTCGGTCGCCCGCTGGGCAATCTGTCCGCCGGCGTCTGGCGTGGCGAAGTCGGCGGCGATCGTCTCGACACGGATCCCGTGTCGCGCGGCGAGATCCGCGGCGACCTCGAGGAGCACTTCGGCCCGTCGGGCGGTCAGCACGAGGTCCGCGCCTTCCGACGCGAGTGCCTCCGCGATGGCCAGGCCGAGGCCGCTGCTGGCACCTCCGACGAGCGCCGTCCGACCCCGGATGCCGAGATCCATCTCGCCAGCTCCTCCCTTCTCGCGTCGAAGCGCGAGCCTACCGCACTGCCGAATGCCGAGCGTGGACAGGACCCTCGGGCTATTCCCATGGTGGGCCGGACGGGCCAGATTCAGGATGTGGAAGGATCATCGGTCGCGCACACCCTGCCCGAGCTGTATCGCCACGTCCTCGAACGCGTAGCCAGCCTCGAGCACCTCGGGCTTCGGGGGGAGGCGCTGCTGATCCGCCGGTCCGCAATCCGGGAGTACTCGAGGGCCTGGGATGAGCGCGCCGTCGCCCGGATGACAACGATCCGCATCCGCGCCGAGCGCGTCCTCGACGGCGTTGACCGGGCGCGATCCATCGTCGGCCCGCGACCGGCGGCCCTGCGATCGAAGCCCGCGACGAGGCGATCGCAGCCCGCCTGACCCGACGGCCGGGTCCCCCGGGTACGCTGTCGCGGTGACTCCGACCGCGATGCTCCTCGAGCGCATCGTTTCCGCGCTGGGCGACCTCGTCGCCGCCGCCGAATCCGTGGCCGACGAGTGGATCTACGTCCATGACCTCGAGACCGTCTGGGCTGCTCGACTGCGGGCCATCGGTTCGGAGCGGACCGAACATCCGCCAGACGAGGTCGCAGCCGCGATCGACGCCCTGGTCCAGGAGGCGCACCGGATCACCGACCCGCACCGCGCCATCGACTGGCTGTCGACGCTGCCCCAGGCCACGCTCGTGGCGATCGCCGAGGACGCGTGGTGAGGTTCCAGGACGCGGCAAAAGATGCCCGGGCCATGGTCTACGCGGGGATCCAGGCCGATCCACTCGTGGCGCGGGTCGCCGGCCTGCTTGCCGATGCGAACGCCGCTCAGCGTGTCCTGGCACGCGCCGTCATGAACGGCGAGTCATCCGATCCGACTGCGTGGCGGGTGATGTTCCCGACTCTCTTCGGTGTCGGCGCCCCGCCGATCGAACATCCGGATCGAGTGCGATCGGAGGCGATCCTGGCTGCCGCGCTCGAGGTCGCCGGACGCGGCGACCAGGTCCGGAGCCAGTTTCGCGGGGCCATCGTCGAGGCACTCACGGCCCACCTGCTCGCCCGACGGGTTCCGCCGGGGAGCATCCACACGGAGCGTCGAATCCTGTTCGATGGCGTCGCGGCCGAGATCCACCCGTACGATGTCACCGTCGAGACGAACGGCGCGGCCGAGGCCTACGACTGCAAATGGGGCGCGCGCGGCATCTCCGCCGACGTGCTCCACCAGCTCGACGACGCGCGACAGCACGCGGCGGATGAGGGCGAGCGGGTCCTTCCGGTGCTGGTCGTGTTCGATGCCCGTCGATCCTGCGAGGTCCGACTGGCGCGGCATACGGCACCAAGAGCCGGCACCCGCCTGGTCAGCATCGAATCGCTCGATCGCATCGCCGGGCGGCGCGCGGAAGCGGCGTCGTGACCCGCGAATCCGGCAGGCGGCGCGGCATGCCGGCGACCGTCCCGGACGCTGCCTCCGCGGGCCCGGACCTCGCCCTCGCGCCTGATCCAGGGTTGGCCGGCCGTGCTGATCGGCCCGTGGCCGGCATCGACAACGGCTACCTGGCCGGGTATCGCGTGCGGTTCGATGAGGCGGGCGCCGACGGCAATGCGCGGACGGGCACCTTGCTTCGCTATGCCCAGGACATCGCGTGGCGCCATTCCGAGGCGCTCGGGTTCGACCGGACGTGGTACAGCGAACGCGATCGTTGGTGGGTCGTCAGATCCGCCGACCTCCTGATCCTCGCACCCGTGCCCATGGGCACGACGCTGCGACTTGCGACGGCCGTGATCGGCCACCGCCGCATCTGGGCACGACGTCGAGGCGAGTTCCGGATGCCGGACGAATCGGTGGCGGCCGTCGCCACCGTGGACTGGGTGCTCCTCGACGAGCGCGGCCGCATCCTCCGGATCCCCGACGACTTCGGGACGGCCTTCCCGAACGAGGCCCTCACCGACGACATCGTCCGGGTGGCCCTCCCGCCCGCCCCGCCCGACGCCGTCGGCATCGAGCTGGCAGTCCGGCCCCAGGACCTCGATCCGATGGCCCACGTCAACAACGCCACGTACGTCGACTGGATCGAGGAGGTTGCGTCGGCCGCGGGTGCGGCGGCGGCGACCGTCTCCACCCCGCGCCGCATCGTCCTCGAGTACGCGGCCTCGGCCGAGCTCGGGGATCGGCTCCGGGCCGTCGCGTGGCCGGACGACGATGGCTGGGCCGTGCGGCTGAGCCGCCTCGCCGATGGCGTGGACATCGTGCGCGCCCGACTGTCCCGCTGACCGGCGCCGCGCCGGGCGGATGCCACAGCGTCGCGGAGGACCCGAGGACGTGAGATCAGCCGACGGCGGCGATCGCTCGCATCACGGCGTTGATCAGGGCGAGATGCGTGAACGCCTGCGGGAAGTTGCCGAGGTGGAGTCCGGTCTCGGGATCGATCTCCTCGCCGTACAGGTCGAGCGAGCTGGCATGCGCGAGCAGGTTCTCGCACAGGCGATGCGCCCGCGTGACCTCGCCGATCTCGACCAGCGCCGAGACGAGCCAGAACGAGCAGATGACGAACGCCCCCTCGCCACCCTCGAGCCCGTCGTCCGTCGACTCGACGTCGTAGCGACGGACGAGGCCGTCGATCGTCAGCTCCTTCGCGATCGCCTCCACGGTGGCCCGGATCCGTTCGTCGCTGCCGGACAGGAAACCGACGAGCGGCAGCAGCAGGACCGATGCGTCGAGCGACGAACTCCCGTACGCCTGGGTGAAGACGCCCCGCGCGTCGAGACCGTGCGCACACACGTCGGCGTGGATCTCGTCGGCCGCCGCCTGCCACCGCGCGGCGAGCGCATCGTCATCGCGCAGGCGCGCCAGCCGGGCTCCTCGATCGGCCGCGACCCAGCACATGACCTTCGACGTCGTGAAGTGCTGGGGCTCGCCCCGGACCTCCCAGATCCCGCGATCCGGTTCGCGCCAGTGCTCGATCGCCGCGTCGACCTGCTCAACGATCACCGGCCAGAGTCGGTCGTCGAGCTGGTCGCGGGTCCGGGCATGCAGGTGGATCGAGTCGAGCAGCGCTCCCCAGACGTCGTGCTGTTGCTGCCGGAAGGCGCCATTGCCGATCCGGACCGGGCGGGATCCGTCGTAGCCGTGGAGGTGATCGAGCGTCGACTCCTCGAGGTCGCGCTCGCCGCCGATCCCGTACATCACCTGGAGGGCCTCGCCCGACGAGACGACGTCGGCCAGGAAGTTGAAGTAGTCGGTCGCCTCCCAGTCAAGGCCGAGCGTGTCGAGCGCCCACAGCGCGTAGGTCGAGTCGCGGATCCAGGTGAACCGGTAGTCCCAGTTCCGTTCTCCGCCGGGGTTCTCGGGGAGCGAGGTCGTCGCCGCGGCCATGATCGCGCCGGTCGGGGCATAGGTGAGGCCCTTGAGCGTGAGGGCCGATCGCTCGAGATAAGGTCGCCAGCGATGGTCGGGAAGCCGAGCGCGACCGAGCCAGTGTTGCCAGTGATGCGCCGTCCAGACGAGACGCTGGTAGGCATCGTCCGAATCCATCGGCGGCGCGGTCGTGCCCCACGACAGCGCGCAGTAGCGCACCTCGCCCTCCTTGATCAGCGAGTGGGCGATCGCCCGGGGGCCCTCGAACCCGAGGTTGAGATCCGAGGTCAGGGTGAGGCGGACGGGATCCTCGGGTGACGAATACGTGCCCTGGCCATAGCCGTCACCGACGTATTCCCAAGTGCCATGGATGCGTCCATAGTCGAGGACCGGTTCGCAATCGAGCGCGAGCTGGACCTCGCCGTTCACGCAGCGGACGATTCGAAGCAGGACGTGCTCGGCGTCATAGTCCGTCGGCGGCCGCCGGTGCGTCGCGGACCGTCCGCCCTCGGTGCGCCATGGCCCCATCAACAGGACGTCCCGGACGATCACCCAGCCGGTCGGCGTGCTCCAGCTGGTCTCGACGATCATCGTCCCGGGGAGATAACGGCGTGCCGCGGGCACGGCGACGTCCGCCGGGCCGAATCTGAACCCGCCCGCGTCGCGGTCGAGCATCGCCCCGAAGATGCTCGGCGAATCCATCCGCGGCACCGACATCCACTCGACGTTGCCGCCCGGAGCGATCAGGGCCGTGACCTCGCCGTCGGACAGGAACGCGTACTCGGAAATCGGCGGGAACGGCGACCGTACGAGCGGCTTGGCCGCTTCCGACGAAGGCCGAGACCTGGGTCTGCGCCCGGATCCACCGCCGGGCCCACGCCCGGTACCGGTTGATGCTCGCTGGCTCATGGCAATGGCGCTCCCTTCGCGCGCCGTCCAGTGTCCCACCGACGACTGGCGCCCGCCAAGCGCAGCGCTGCAGGATTCAGGCCGCGTCCGCGTACGGACCTTGCCCCAGATCCGGTCTTACGGCGTCCCCTCGATCGCGGCCAGCGCGGGATCCCGGCCGGCCAGGAAGTCTGCAAGGTGCAGCGGCACCTCGAGGTCGGGCGGGATGCCGAGCCGTTCATCGCCCGTGACGGGCTGGAAGAACTCGGTCGCGACGTTGATCACGATGCCCGAGAACGGGAGCGCCACGTCCCGCGCGTTGCCGAACAGGGCCGGGCTGCCGCCCATCGCCTCGCCGACGATCGTCACGGGGGTGCGGTCAGTCAGGGCCGCCGTGAACAGCGAGGCCGCCGAGTAGGTGTTCCGCCCGGTGATCAGGAACGTGCCGCGCGTTCGGCCGGCTGCACCCGCCGCCATGGCATCGACGACCGACTGGTAGCCGAACGACTCGCCCCCGTAGTTGTGGCGGACATCGATGACAAGTCGCGTGATTCCGGGTGTCGCGAGGGCGGCCTTCAGGCCGTCGAGCGTCGTGCCCGGGAGTCGCGTCACGCGGTTGTACTGGACGTACAGGGTCGCCGCGTCATCGATCCGCCACCAGATCGGCTCGGTGGATCGGGCGAGGTAGGGGACATCGGTGCGCGTCGGCAGGAACAGCCCATAGGGCGTCGCCCAGTCGTTGTAGGCAGTGGTCTCGATCGCGTTGACCAGCACGGGCTCGGTCGATGGGGCATCCGTGAAACCGATCGGGACGACCGTCGGGTCCTCGATCAGCCCGGCGCCGTGCAGGATCGCGGTCGTCAGCAGGTAGCGCGGGGCAAGGAGCGTCAGGGTCTGCGGGTTGTCGCGCGGCATGAGCGGGTCGAGGGTCGCGAGGACCTCGTCCACGGGGTGGCGGCCGATGCTGGCAATCACGCGCCCGATCAGCGCCTCATACGGCAGTAGGGCATCGACGACCGCGACGCCCTCCGGAAAGACCCACAGCCGGAGTGGCAGCGTATGGGTCCGGAACGTGCCCGGGCCCCAGACGTAGGCGCCGGTATGCGAATCACGGCCGCCGGCGCTGACCAGCGCCGCGACGCGCATGACGCCGACCATCAGTTCGTCATCGGTGGCGGCATCGATCGACCGCGCGAGATCGGCGATGGCCGAGGTCATCGCCTCCTTCGACGTCGAGTGGAACGGGTCCGGATGGAGGCGCTCGATGCCTGGCAGGATCAGCTCCAGGTCCGAGGCCCAGCCCGCCTGGCGCGAGGTCAACGCCGTCGCCGATGGTGCAGCCGTCGCCCTCGGGGTCGGCGCGTCTGACGAACGGATGGACGGTGATCCGGACGTCGTACCGCAACCGGCTACCAGCAAGACGGCGAGCCACGCCGCGGGACGCCTCATGGAGGTATTTACACCCCTCTACCCGCAGAAGTTCGCCAGGGCGTACTCGTCGACAGCGTGGTACCGCTCATGGCCACGGCCGCCGAACCGATCACCCGGAGCCTGCCCATGGATCCGATGGTGGAGCCGGGATCAGGCTCCGGTTGGCCCGCCCCGCGGTTCGATCGGATCCGACACTGCGCGCTCGCGCCGCGCCAGGAGGACGAACGGGATCGCCAGGAACTGGATCCCGGCAGACACGAGATAGGCGGCGCCGTAGCCGCCGAGATCGGCGATCCGCCCGAGTGCCGGTTGCGCGACCACGCCACCGGATGAGCCCATCAGGGAGTCGA
>SCTE01000370.1 GCA_004298915.1 Chloroflexota bacterium
AACACCGGGGCCTGGAAGACCATGCCGTAGTCGCGGTCGCGGCGCGCCTGCGCGGCGGGCTTGCCGTTGACCACGGCGGTGCCGCCCGTTGGCGAGGTCAGGTCGCCGATGATCCGGAGCAGGGTGCTCTTCCCGCAGCCCGACGGCCCGATCAGCGAGACGAACTCGCCGCGCGCGATGTCGAGGTTGATCGATTCGAGCGCGGTCGTGCGGCGCCCTTCCCCGGTGGCGAAGACCTTGGCCACGCCCGAGAGCTGGACGACGCTGGGATCAGGCATGGGTGATCACTCCCTCGGGTGGCCGCGTGACGGGATGGTGGACAGGATGCATCGGATCACCCGCTCGCGGCCGAGGGTCGGGACCGGAGCACGAACAGCTCGAGCGCTCGGATGAGGAGGAAGAACATGATCCCGAGCAGGGCCGTGATGAGGATGGTCGCCCACAGCTTCTCGGGCCCCGTGATGTAGTACTGGTTGTAGGTGATGATCACCCGCCCGAGGCCCTCGCCCACCCCTCCCGGTCCCTCGCCGACGATCGCCCCGACGATGCTCGCGGTCGCCGCAATCTTGAGCGCGGTGAACAGGTACGGCAGGCTCGCGGGCAGCCGCAACTTCAGGTAGGTCTGCCAGGTCGAGGCCGCATACGACTGCATCAGCTCCATGGCCCGCGGATCGAACGAGCGGAGCCCCCGGATCATGGCGATGGCAACCGGGAAGAAGGTCAGGTACGTGGCGATGATCACGACGCTGATGACGCTCTGGCCGAACGCGAACACGATCATCGGGGCGAGCGCGATGATCGGGATGGTCTGGCTCGCGATCACGTACGGGACGAACGCCCGCTCGAGGAGCCGCGAATGGACGAACGCGGTGGCAAGGGCGAGCCCGATCCCGGCCCCGAGCACGAACCCGAGCGCCGCCTCGCGCCAGGTGTAGACCGCGGCGGCGGCGACATGCTGCCAGAGCGTGACGTCCGAACCGCGCTGGAATGGCTGGAAGAGTGCCTGGGCGATGTTCCAGATGTGCGGCAGGTTCAGGTCGTTGACCAGGAACCAGCGGAACGGCGGATTGTGGATGACCGGCCCCTGGGGGCCGGTGCCGATGGCCCGCCACGGGACGCCCCCGAGGAACTTGGCGCCCTCCCAGAGCACCACCATGACCACCACGAATCCGACGACCAGGGCGACCTGACGCCCCGTCCCCATCCCGAAGCGCGCCCGAGCCGAAGCAGGCCGGGGCTCGCCCGACCCGACTCCGGCCATCTAGCCGGTCACCGCCTGGTCGGCGATGTCGAGCGCGGCATCGATGACCTCGAAGCCCTCGGCCAGCTGCGCCTCGGTGATGCACAGCGGCGGGTTGGTGTGAATCGAGTTGTTGGCGAGCATCGCGTAGACCCCGTTGTCCCGGAGGTACTTCCCGATCGCCTTCATCTCGTCGCTCGTGCCGTTGAACGCGGTCATCGGCGTCCACGGGTCCCGGCTGCGAACCAGGTCGAGGATGCCGAACAGCCCGAGGTTGCGATGGGCGCCGACCGAGGGATGCTTCGCCGCGAGGCGTTCGTGGTGGGCACGCATGACCGGGCCGAGACGCGCGGCGTTCTCGATCAGCCCGTCCTCCTCGTAGACACGGATCGTGGCCAGCGAAGCCGCCAGGCTGACCGGGTGCGAGCTGTAGGTCAGGCCGCCGTAGAACATCTTCGATTCGAAAGCCTCGGCGATGTGCGGGCGCATCGCGACCGCGCCGAGCGGCAGGTACGAGCTGGTGAGGCCCTTGGCCATCGTCATGAGGTCCGGCGTGACGCCGGCGTGATCGATCGCGAACCACTTGCCGGTCCGCCCGAACCCGGCCATGACCTCGTCGGCGACCATGAGGATCCCGTTTCGGTCGCAGATCTCGCGGACACCCGCGATGTACCCGTCCGGCGGGATGAGGATCCCGTTCGTCCCGACGATCGTCTCGAGGAAGACCGCCGCGATCGTGGCGGCGCCTTCGTAGCGGATGACGTCCTCGAGCCCCTGAAGGCTCTCGGCCACGGGCCGCGGCTCGGCCTCCCCCCAGCGATGCGTGTCGGGGTATCGAACGACACCCACGATGCCCGGCTCGTTGGCCCAGCGTCGCGGGTCGCCGGTCAGGGTCATCGCCCCGAGCGTCGCCCCGTGATACGAGCGATAGCGGGCCAGAATCTTGTGCTTGCCGGTGTAGTGGCGGGCGAACTTGATGG
>SCTE01000371.1 GCA_004298915.1 Chloroflexota bacterium
CGAGGGTCGAGCGCACCGGTCGTTGATGCCGCCCTGCCGTCTTCATCCCGCGCTCCTCGATCAGGGCCCGAGTCCGGCTGGCCGTGTGTTCCTCCACCCAGCGGAGGGTCGTACTCGAGGACCGTCCGGCGACCAGGACTTCCGCGCCGGGATTCGCCGCCACGCCTCGAACCCGCTGCAGGACCCCGGCGATCGTGCGTGTCCAAGGAAAGGCGTCTGCCGCCGCTTGGCGCCGTGGATCCGAGACGAGCTCGACGTCGAGCGGCGAATCGAGGTCGACCTGGAGCCGCCACCGCGCGTGGAGGTCGCGGACGGTCATGCCATGCGCCGCCGCCCATCGGGGCAGGCCATTGTCCGAGGCCACGTCCGGCAGGGCGCCAAGATCCGCGCCGGCCGGCACGGCCAGGATGTCGGCCGAAAAGCGGTTGTTGACGAGCATCGCGGGTCGATCGGCCGCATCGGCGGGATTGCGGGATTGCTTCGTTGATGCCCGCCAGGTTCCCGTCGCTGCGGCGACGAAGAGGGCCCGGTCCGGGCGACGGGCGAGCGGGATGCTTCCGGAGCCCAGGACGATCAATCCGCTCCCGGTCCCGGCCCGGGCAAGGTCGTGGGCCTCGGCCAAGGCTCGGAGCCGCGGGCCATATCCCGGCCCGCTCGGCGACGTCGCGACGACCTCCACGGTCGCGCCGAGCTCGGCAAAGCCACGCGCCTGGCGATCTGCGCTCTTGCGCCGCGCGTCTGCGAAGCCCGCCTCGAGTGGCCCGGCCGCCGGTCCGGGCTCGGCATGGAGGATGATGACCACGACCCGACTCATCGGGCGAGTCTAGCGAGGGAGGCGAACGAGCCGATGCGTCGTGTTCGAGCCTACGTCGGCCTCGGCGCGAACCTCGGCGATGCGGCAACGACCCTCGCCCGCGCGCTCCAGGCCTTGCGGGCGCTGCCCGACGTCCACATTCGGGGCGTCTCCCGGCTGTACGCGACCCGGCCCGTCGGGGTGGTTGACCAGCCGGACTTCATGAACGCGGTGGTGGCCCTCGACGTTCCGGCCGGCCCGGACCACGCAACCGGCGCCCTGGCCCTGCTCGTGGCCCTCAAGGCCATCGAGCGGGCGTTCGGCCGGCGCGTGCGGGAGCGCTGGGGACCGCGCGAAGTGGACCTGGACCTGCTGGTCTTCGGACGGGCGAGGCTGTCGCTGGAGCGAACGCCGGAGGGGATGTCGCTCGATCGCGGCAAGGCCGACCGGCTCCTCGTGGTGCCCCATCCCGAGGCGGCGGAGCGCCTGTTCGTGGTCGCCCCGCTCCGGGACCTCGCTCCAGGCCTGGTGCCGCCGGGCTGGCGTCGGTCGGTCGAGACCGCCTATCGGGAGCGCATGATGGTCGAGGGCAGGGACGCGGTTCGCGCGATCGCGCGTTGGGACGGCCAGGGGTGGGTGTCGATCGGCGCCGGCAACAGCGACCGCTAGCCGTTTCGGACCGCGGCCGTCACGCCCGCAGGCGTCGCGGCTTGATGGAGGTTTCCTCGACGCCGGCGCTCGTCCTCGTGAGCCGGAAGGCGCGGGCTTCGGGCATGACCGCCACGACGTCGGCGAGCTGATCGCCGCTGAACAGGAGGCCGACCCCGTCGTCGGCCGCGTAGCCATCGGGCAGGGACCCGGACCCGACGAGCTCGTGGTAGCGCGGACGACGAAGGGATTCGCTGTCGTAGTGAGGACAGAAACTGCCGGGCAGGAATCCGAGGCCGTCGTTCAGGGCCCCGAAGGACGGGCCGAAGGAATCGGTCGTGCCGCCCTCGAACCAGCAGACGGCGCCGGCCGACGGCCCGGCCAGCACGACCCCCGATTCCCAGGCGCGTCGGAGGGCCACGTCGACGCCATGGGTACGCCAGACGGCGAGCATGTTCGCCGTGTTGCCGCCACCGACGTAGATCAGGTCCGCCGAGGTTAGGAGGCCCTCGATGTCGTCGATCCGTCGATCGAACAGGGCCAGGTGCATCGCCTCGGCCCGACGGGCAAACCAGCCGTAGAAGGCGGTCGCATACGACGCTTCGTCGCCGCTCGCGGTGCCGATGAAGCAGACCCGCGGCCGGCTCTGGCCGGTCA
Source organism: Chloroflexota bacterium (assembly GCA_004298915.1). GTDB lineage: Bacteria > Chloroflexota > Limnocylindria > Limnocylindrales > CSP1-4 > UBA5189. The sequence goes on from SCTE01000371.1 coordinate 2,099, forward strand.
GGTCCAGCAGGTACTGGTGAAGCGGTCCGTCGGTCGAACTGGGCTGGAGCGACGCACCACCCAGCGCGACGATCCGCGGCTCCCGACTCGCCATCAGCGTCCGCCGGCCTAGAGCCGGACGCTCGGCGGGCGTTCGCGATCGAACATGTGGACCGTATCCACGAAGCGGACCGTCTTGGTCTGGTAGGCCATGACCAGCGAGTGGGTCCGGGCACCGCCGCCGAAGAACCGCACCCCCTCAAGCAGGTCGCCGCTGGTGACGCCCGTGGCCGCGAACACGAGGTTGTCGCCCGAGGCGAGGTCCTCGGTTCGGTAGACCCGCGTCTCGTCCCCGTGGCCCATCTTCCGGCCGCGCTCCCGCTCCTCCTCGCTCCGATAGCGGAACCGGGCCTGGATCTCGCCGCCGAGGCAGCGCAGGGCGGCCGCGGTGATGACGCCCTCGGGCGCGCCGCCGAGGCCCATGACCGCGTGGACGCCCGTCCCCGAGACGGCGCAGCTGATGGCCGCCGACAGGTCACCGTCGCCGATGAGCTTGATCCGGGCGCCGGTCGCCCGCACCTCGGCGATCAGCGCATCGTGCCGGGGTCGCTCGAGGATGATGATCGTGATGTCACCCGGCTTGCGCCGGAGCGCCTCGGCGATCCGGTGGACGTTCTCCGTCGCCGACACCGTGATGTCCACGTGGCCTGCCGCAAGCGGGCCGACGCAGAGCTTCTCGAGGTACGTGTCGGGCGCGTGGACCAGGCCGCCGCGCTCGGATGCCGCGAGAACCGTGATGGCGTTCGCGGAACCGGTCGCCACGAGGTTCGTCCCCTCGAGCGGGTCGACGGCGATGTCGATCTCGGGCACGCTTCCGGTCGGGTCGGCAGCACCCACGCGTTCCCCGATGTAGAGCATCGGCGCATCGTCCCGTTCGCCCTCGCCGATGACGATCGTGCCGGCCATCTGGATCTCGTCCATCGCGGCGCGCATGGCCTCGGTCGCGAGGCGGTCGGCCTCGTCGCGCTCCCCGCGACCCATCAGTCGCGCCGATGCGATCGCCGCGGCCTCGGTAACGCGAACCATCTCGAGTGCGAGCAGCTGTTCCACGTGGTTCCCCCTGCGAGCCGCTCCGCGGCGCTGGCCTAGTGACGGAAGTGGCGGCGTCCGGTGAACACCATCGCAAGATGATGGCGGTCGGCGACCTCGATGGCCATCTCGTCCCTGATGGAGCCGCCGGGCTGGATGATCGCGATGACGCCGGCCTGGGCGGCAATCTGGATCCCATCGGGAAACGGAAAGTACGCGTCACTGGCCATGACGCTGAGCCGTGCGCGGTCGCCCGCGCGTCGAAGGGCGATCTCGACTGACACCTGGCGGCTCGCCTGGGCGGCACCGATGCCCACGCTCGCTCCGTTCTTGGCCAGGACGATCGCGTTCGAGCGGACATGCCGGACGGCTCGCCAGGCGAACAGCAGATCCGTCAGCTCCTCGAGCGTCGGCCGGCGCTTGGTCACGACCTGGAGCTGGCCGCGATCGAGCCCGAGGGTGTCGAGGGTCTCGACCAGAAGCCCGCCGCCGATTCGCTTGAAGTCGAGGTTGGCGATCCCGTAGTCGCGCATCCCATCCGCCGGATTGGGTGGCACGGCCAGGATCTCGAGGCCGGCCTTCTGGCGGAGGATTCCGAGGGCCGCCCGATCGAAGCTCGGCGCCACGACGGCCTCGTACGAGTTCTGGGCGATCGCCCGGGCGGTCGCGCCGTCGAGCTCCCGATTCACGCCGACGATGCCCCCGAATGAGGCCACGGGGTCGGTTTCGAGCGCCTTGCGATAGGCATCGACGAGCTCGTCCGATGAGGCGATCCCGACCGGGTCCGTGTGCTTGGCGATGACGACGGTGGGTCCCGTGTAATCGCTGGCGGTCCGGTAGGCGGCATCGATGTCGAGAAGGTTGTTGAACGACGGCCGATCCCCGTGCAGCTGGGTGCTGTCGGCGAGCGTGCCCGACCGATGCGTGGTCTCACGATAGAAGGCGGCCGACTGGTGCGGGTTCTCGCCGTGGCGCAGGTCCGTGACCTTCTCGAGGACCATCGCCAGCCGCCTCGGGAAGGTGGTCCCGGAGACCTGGTTGAGATAGGCGGCGATCTCCGCGTGATAGGCCGCCACGGTCCCGAATGCCTCGGCGGCCAGCTGGGACCGGAATTCGGGGCTCACCAGGCCCCGCTCGCGCAGTTCGGCAATGACCTGCGGGTAGTGTTCCGGGCTCGACACCGCGGTCACGCCCGCGGCGTTCCGCGCGGCGGCGCCGAGGAGGGCCGCACCCCCGACATCGATCATCTCGATCGCCCGCTCCAGGCCGACGAGGCTGCGCCCGATCTCGGCCCCGAAGGACTTCACGTTGACGACCACGATGTCGATCGTCCCGATGCCGTGCTGAGCCAGCTCGGCGAGCTGCTCGGGCCGATCGCGCCTGGCCAGGATCCCCGCGTAGACGGCCGGATGGAACGTCTTGACCTGGCCCCCGAGCATCGGCGGACCCCCGGTCAGGTCGGCAATCGATGCTACCTCGACACCGTCCGCCGCGAGGTGCTCCCGGGTTCCGTCGGTCGCGCACACCTCGACGCCGAGTGCAAGCAGGTCTCGTGCGAACGGGGTGATGCCGTCGCGCCTGGCGACCGAAAGCAGGGCTCGCAAGCGTCCTCCTGTATCTGCCTTCCGTGGGGCGCGCGTCTCGGCCCGAGTATACCCGCGGGCCGTGGCATACTCCACGCTCGGTGGCCCGCCGGAACGGCGCGGCGGGCGGACACTTGGAGTTCACGTGACGCATCTTCCCTGGGAGTACCTGTGGCTCCCGTTCCGGCGAGAGAACTTCCCGGACCTGTTCAACGCGATCTGGATCAGCTCCCTCGTCCTGCTCGTCGTCCTGATCGTCCTGTACAACGTCCGGACGCGGGCGCTCCATCGACATCGGGCCTACACGGACATGTGGGAGTGGCTCCTGTGGACCGGCCTCATCACCTTCCTGCTGCTCGCGATGGGGGCGGTCTTCATGTTCGACTTCGCCGTCGTCATGGTCATCCTCCTGTCCGGGCTCGGCACCATGGTCTGGGTGCGATTCCGCCGCTATCCGCCGATCTTCGCTGCCTACGAGCAGCAGCTGGCGCGCCAGCGCTACCTGAGTCGCGAGAAGGCCGCCCGTCCCGAGGCCACCATCCGATCGAGGGGCTCGCGCCGTCGCAGGCGCTGAGCCGGCACCGGGTCGGCCACCTGCCGCGACGGGCGAACGAGTCCGGTCCGACGATCCGTGCCGATTGAGATCCGCCGCTTCGGCGTCGGCTTCCGGCGGCCCGAGGGCCCACCCGGCACGCATGGGCTGACCGGGCAGGTCATCCACTCGGATGGACGCGGCGTGGTCTCCGAGCTCGCCTTCGTTCGCGGCGGATCCATCGCGCCCCACTCCAACCCGAACACCACGTGGTTCTGCGTCATCGAGGGTGGCGGCTGGGTCCTCGTCGGGGATGAGCGACGACGCGTTGCGGCGGGCGAGGCGGTCCTGTGGCCGGCGCATGTCGATCACGCGGCCTGGACTGACCAGATCGAGATGCGCGCGATCGTGGTCGAGTTCACCGGGGACAGCGACGCCGCCCTCCGGGCCATCGGCGGGACGCCCCGCCGCCTCGGCAGCGGCAGGACGCCGATCGCGCGTGGCGAAGGGGCACTGGCCCCACGGCCGGCTCGACGGACGGATCGGGACCGGACCAGCGGCGAACCACTCTGACCGACGGGACGGAGAGCGCCGCCCCGGCCGGGTTGTCGGCCATCGTCGCCGAACTGGCCGCGCCGCTCAGATGGGGCCGATGATCGCCCCGAGCTGGCCGAGGATTCGGGCCGTGGCGCCCCAGACGCGGACGCCGTTGGTCGGATAGGCGCCGAAGCGCAGCCGGAACCCGCGGATCTCGGTCTCGACGATCTCGATCGGGGCCGACGGCAGGAAGGCGTCGATGGGTGCCCGGATGATCGCCTCGACCTCGGCAGGGGCTGGCGTGAGCTCGGGTCGTCGGCTCGCGATCGCGAGCACTGGGGTGACCCGATAGTCCGAGACCGGGATCCAGAAGGTCTCGAGTTCGCCGATTACCCGAACGCCGGCCGCCGCCGCGTCAAGCCCGACCTCCTCCGCCGCCTCGCGCATCGCGGCGGCCGTCGCTCCGGCATCGCCCGGCTCGAAGCGCCCGCCGGGCAGGGCAACGTCGCCCGAGTGGTGACCGCCGCTCGTGACCCGCTGGATGAGGATCACTTGCGCGTCGGCCGCCGCGGCGTCCGATGCCGGAGCGATGAGCACGAGAACCGCGGCCGGGCGCGCCGACTCGGGGCCGAATGACAGCGCAGGACTCCGACGCTCGCCGGTATCGAGGCGCTCCGGCATGAGCGCCGTCGGTGGTGCGGGCAGCTGGACCGGCAGGGACGCCAGGCGGGCAACGGCCTCGGCGTACCTCAGTTGACGAGTTCCTCGCCGTCCCGCTTGCGCGGCGCCGTCTCCGGAAGGTCGAGCACCGACGTTCGACTTCGACGCCGCGCAGTCGAGTCACCGGCGGGCTGGGTTGCCCCACCACCACCCCGCGCGTCACGGCGCGTCGAGGCGTCGGTCACCAGCGTCTCGCCCTCGGTCGAGAACACGAGGGTGGAGCCGACCGGATCCGCATCGGCCACGACCCGGTCACCGGGCCGGAACCGGCCGTCGATCAGGGCCTTCGCGAACGGATTCTCGACGAGCCGCTGGATCGTCCGCTTGAGTGGCCGCGCCCCGTAGACCGGATCGTGGCCTTCCCGTGCGATCAGGGCCCGCGCCGCCGGGGTCAGCTCGACGGTCAGGTCCTGGCCCGCGACCCGGCGCTGGAGATCGGCGAGCAGGAGATCCACGATCGCGGTGAGGTTGGCGTCGGTCAGGGCATGGAAGACGATGACTTCGTCGACCCGGTTCAGGAATTCCGGCCGGAAATGGTCCCGGAGTGATTCCGTGACGTTGCGCTTCATCGCCTCGTAGGCTTCGGGGTCCTCGGCCTGGCCGGCATAGCCCATGATCACCTGGCTGCCGATGTTGCTGGTCATGATCACGACGGTGTTCCGGAAATCGACGGTCCGGCCCTGGCCATCGGTCAGCCGGCCCTCGTCGAGGACCTGGAGCAGGATGTTGAAGACATCCGGATGCGCCTTCTCGATCTCATCGAGCAGCAGGACCTGGTACGGACGTCGGCGAACGGCCTCGGTGAGCTGGCCCCCCTCCTCGTAGCCGACGTAGCCGGGCGGGGCGCCGACGAGGCGCGAGACCGTGAACTTCTCCATGTACTCGCTCATGTCGATCCGGACCATGGCGCCCTCGTCATCGAACAGGAACGACGCGAGCGCTCGCGCCAGCTCGGTCTTGCCGACGCCGGTCGGGCCGAGGAACAGGAACGACCCGATCGGGCGGCGCGGATCCTTGAGCCCCGCCCGCGCCCGGCGGACGGCGTCGGACACGGCCTCGATCGCCTCGTCCTGGCCGACCACCTGGGCGTGGAGGCGCTCCTCCATGTGGATGAGCTTGGCCGTCTCGCTCTCCATCAGCTTCGAGACCGGGATGCCCGTCCAGGCGCCGACGATCTCGGCAATGTCGTCGGCGGTGACCTCCTCCTTGAGCAGGGCGCCCGGCCCCTGGAGGGCGGCGATCGCCGCCTCCTGGGCGACCAGCCGATCGGCCAGCTCCCGCTGCGTGCCGTACTTGAGTTGCGCGGCGCGCTCGTAGTCGGCCTCGCGCTCGGCCTGCTCGATCCGGACCTGCAGCTGCTCCAGATCGGACTTCGTGGCCCGGATCGCCGCGATCGCCGACTTCTCGGCCTCCCAGCGCTGCTTCATGCCGCCGGCCTCCTCGGCGATCTCGCCGAGCTCGACCTCGAGGGCGTCGAGTCGCGCCTTCGAGGCGTCGTCCGTTTCCTTTCGCAGCGCCTCGCGCTCGATCTCGAGCTGGATCCGGCGTCGCTCGAGCTCATCGAGCTCGATCGGCATCGAATCGATCTCCATGCGCAGTCGCGACGCCGACTCGTCGACGAGGTCGATCGCCTTATCCGGCAGGAATCGCTCGGTGATATAGCGGTTGGACAGGGTCGCCGCGGCCACCAGCGCGGAATCGGTAATCCGGACGCCGTGGTGGACCTCGTAGCGCTCGCGCAGGCCGCGGAGGATCGAGATCGTCTCCTCGACGCTCGGCTGGTCCACCATCACCGGCTGGAAGCGCCGCTCGAGGGCCGCGTCCTTCTCGATGTGCTTGCGGTACTCGTCGAGCGTCGTCGCACCGATCGTGTGGAGCTCGCCCCGGGCAAGCATCGGCTTGAGCAGGTTCGAGGCGTCCATCGCGCCCTCGGCGGCGCCCGCGCCGACGACCGTGTGGAGCTCGTCGATGAACAGGACCACCTGGCCCTCCGCGTCCTTGATCTCCTTCAGGACCGCCTTGAGTCGCTCCTCGAACTCGCCCCGGAACTTGGCACCGGCAATGAGGGCGCCAAGATCCAGCGACACGACGCGCTTGTCCTTGAGGGTTTCTGGTACGTCGCCGCGCACGATCCGCTGGGCGAGGCCCTCGGCGATCGCTGTCTTGCCGACGCCCGGTTCGCCGATGAGGACCGGGTTGTTCTTGGTCCGCCGGGACAGGACCTGCATGACGCGCCGGATTTCCTCGTCCCGGCCGATGACGGGATCGAGCTTGCCGGCACGCGCTTCCGCCGTGAGGTCACGACCGTACTTCTCGAGGGCCTGGTACGTGCCCTCCGGGTTCGGTGACGTGACCCGC
>SCTE01000372.1 GCA_004298915.1 Chloroflexota bacterium
GTCCCCGCTGACCGGTTTGAGGAGGCAGGTGTTGCCGGCGGCGAGCGCCGGCCCGAGCTTCCAGCTGGCCATGAGGAGCGGGAAGTTCCACGGCACGATGAGCCCCACCACGCCGATCGGCTCCCGCAGGGTCAGGTCCAGGCCCGGCTTCGAAACCGGGATGGTCTGGCCGAAGACCTTGTTCGCGGCGCCGGCGTAGTAGTCGAAGACCAGGCTGGCACCGATGATCTCACCGCGGGACGACCCGATCGGCTTGCCCGTGTTGCGGGTCTCGAGCCAGGCCAGCTCGTCGCTCTTGTCCTTGATCAGCGCGGCAAACTTGGCCAGTGTCCGGCCACGCTTGCCGGCGGCCCAGGTTGCCCAGCCCTTCGGGTCCTCGAACGCCTTCTGGGCCGCGGCGACGGCCAGGTCGACGTCGGTCTTGCCACCGAGCGGGGCCGTGGCAATGACGGCCCCGGTGGCGGGATTCACGATCTCGAACGTCTGCCCGTCGGCGGCGTCAACCGGCTGGCCGCCAATCATCATCTTCATCGCACTGACAGCGGACGCGGTCTGGTCAAGGGTCATCGAACAACCTCGAATGTGACCGGCGCTGCCGGGAAAGCCCGTGCGCCGAGAAGCCGGTGGACGTTGGGCGATCATACGCCGCCCCCGCCGAGAGCCGGGGCTTGACGAAGTAACCCACTGATGTATCGTGACGCGATATAGGAGCCGCTCCGGACGGGAGGCGGATGGACCATGTCATGCACCTTCGGCCGTCTCCACCTCGGTGGGCTGCCATCCCGCGTGTTCGGAGCGTCGGTCCTGGTCCTCGCGATCACGGGTTGCGGCGCTCCGGAGCCCGCGCCGGCCGCGGTGTCGACGTTCCCACCCGACGTCAAGCCCGTCTGGACGGTCAATGGCGACACGACCGATCGGCACCTCAACGACGCGACGTACTTCGACCATCCCGGCGCTCCGACCCTGGCGGCGGGCGCCATGTTTGTCGCCTGGAGTTGTTCCGGGAGCGGGCGCCTCGAGATCTCACCGAGTCGGGTCCAGGGACACGGGGGTGCGCGCCCAACCGCCAGCCAGCGCACGGTCACGTTCCAGGTGGCCTGTCCGACGGATCCGGATCCAACGATCTATTCGTGGGAAGCGGTCCCCGGACTCGCGCTCGGCGGCGAGAACGTCCTGGTCGTCGCGCCGGCGATCTCGCCTTCCGGGCCGATCCGCTACACCGTGGTCATCGCCCAGGCCTCACCACCCTGAGCCGCGCCGTGAGGCAGCCGTGGCCGCCGAAGCGTGTCAGCGATACGCGTCGCGGCGCAGGTTGATCGTGATCGCGGTCAATTCGGGGCCGGATACGCCCATCCGTTGGAGGGCGTGTCGAGCCAGGTCGATGGCGGCCTCGTTGTCCGGGTCCGCGAGATGATGGACGCCGGCGGCGCGCAGGTCCGACGCCTGGTGCACCCCTCGCGCCCGCGACGCGATCATCAAACCGGGGTTCAGGTGGCTGGCCCGTTCGGCCACGAGATGCGCGGTCAGCGGGTCGCCGATCGCGATCACCAGGACCACGGCCCGGTCGAGGTCCGCTCGGTGGAGGATCTCGGGCCGGGCGGCATCGCCGTACAGGATGTCGGCGCCGAGGGCGGCCATCTCGTCGAGCCTGACGCGATCCCGGTCGATCACGAGGCAGGCGAACGAGCGCGCCTTGACCGCGCGAACGACGATCCTCCCGACCCGCCCGGACCCCGCGACCACGACCCGACGTCGGGGCGCCTCCACCGGCGCATCGCCGGCGTCCGGTCCCCGATGCCCGCCCGATTCACCGTGCTCGTGGGCGCTTGACCAGCGCTCCGTGGCTCGGTGTTCCAGCCGGGACGCGGCCGCATCGGCCACGCGCCGAGCGGGGCCCGACAGGACGATGCTCGCGATCGTCGTGGCGAGGATGACGTTGTAGGTCGCATCGTTGATCAGGCCGAGCCGGCTCGAATCGGCCGCGATGATCAGGCTGAACTCGCCGACCTGGGCGATCGAGGCGCCGAGCAGGATCGCCGAGCGAGTAGGCAGCCCGAACGCGCGTCCCAGGACCGCCGAGAGCAGCCCCTTCCCGACCACGGCGGCGAGCGTCAGGACGGCGACCAGCGGCGCCTCGCTGATCAGCGCCGATGGGTCCACCAGCATGCCCACGGCGACGAAGAACAGAACCGCGAACAGGTCCCGGAACGGGATGACCTCGGCGGCCGCCTGATAGGACAGGTCCGATTCCGACACGAGCACGCCGGCAACGAAGGCGCCGAGCGCAAGGGACAGCCCGAACACGGCACTCGACACGAACGCCGTCAACAGCGCCGTCGAGACGACGGCGAGCAGGAACAGCTCGGGCGACCCGAGCCGGGCGATCGCAGCGAAGCCGACCGGCAGCACGCGGGTCCCGACAACGAACGCGATGAGCAGGAACAGCGCTCCCTTGCCGAGGGCGAGCAGGATCGGCGTGATCGACAGTTGTTCGGCGGCGAGCGGCGGCAGGGCGACGATGAAGACGATCGTCGCGATGTCCTGGACGATCATCCAGCCGATCGCGTTGCGTCCGTGGATGCTGTCGAGCTCGCCTCGATCGGCAAGCGTCTTGGCGACCACGAGCGTGGACGAGATGGCGATGACCGCCCCGACCACGAGCGCGGCCCGGGGGTCGAGCCCGACGCCCAGGCCGAGCAGGAATCCGCCGGCGATCGAGACCGCGATCTGGGCGATCGCGCCACCGACGGCGACGCGACGGACCGCGCCGAGCTCCCGGAGCGAGAACTCGACGCCGAGCGCGAAGACCAGCAGGACCACGCCGACCTCGGCGAGGACGCTGATCCGCTCGACGTCGCCGGTGAAGCCGGGGGTGAACGGCCCGATGACGATGCCGGCGAGGAGGTATCCCACGAGCGGCGGCTGTCCGAGGCGGCGGACGAGCGCTCCGCCGAGCAGGGCCGCTGCCGTGGCGACCCCGACATCGAGGATGAACGCGAGCGTCTCGCTCACGTCAGGAGTCGGATCGGCGATCGACGGCTCACCCGGCCATTATCCCGGCCCGGACCACGGAACGGGATGTCGGTCAGGAGATCGGGGCGCTCTCGGCCGCCGCCATCGCTGCACCGACGATCCCCGCGTCGTTCCGGAGGACCGCGGCCACGACCGGGGGACGAACCGTCAGTCGCCCCAGGAACTTGTCGGCGCTCTTCGAGACCCCGCCACCGAGAATGATCAGGTCCGGCGAAAAGAGCCGGTCGATGGCGTGCAGGTGCTCATCGAGGTCGGCCGCCCATGCCTTCCAGGACAGCCCGCGACGGGTGCGCGCCACGGCCGCCGACCGGCGCTCCGCATCCCGGCCGCGGATCTCCATGTGCCCGAGCTCGGTATTCGGCACCAGGCGTCCGTCGAGGAACATGCCGGAGCCGAGGCCCGTGCCGAGGGTCAGCACGAACACGGTTCCCGCCACGCCGACGCCTGCCCCGAAGCGCATCTCCGCGAGGCCTGCGGCATCGGCATCGTTGAGCACGCGGACGGGTCGTCCGATCGCCTCGGTCAGGGCTTCGCGGGCATCGAAGTCCACCCACCCGGCATCGACGTTGGCGGCGGACTTCGTGACGCCGTCGATGACCACGCTCGGAACGCCGACGCCGACCGGGGCATCGGGCGCCGCCGCCGCCTTGGCGATTCGGTCGACCAGCCGGGCGATGACGCGGACGACCGCCGCCGGCGTCGATGGCTGGGGCGTGGCCACGCGCCGGCGCTCGCCGATCAGCTCGCCGGTATTGACGTCGACGGCACCGACCTTGACGCCGCTGCCGCCCACATCGACCCCGATGGCGATTCGCCGCCGCGTCATGTCAGCCATGGGCTAGAAGTAGTTCACCGTGATGCCGCCGTCGATCACCATCGAGGCGCCATTTGTCCAGCG
>SCTE01000373.1 GCA_004298915.1 Chloroflexota bacterium
CGTCCTGGCAGCGTCTCGAAGTCAGTTGGACGCCCGCCGTGACCTATACGACCGGGGTCCTCGTGGGCTTCCGCGGCAACCGCGAGCAGTTCACCGCCAACACCGTCGACGTCGACGACATCGAAGTCTGGGACACGGGCTCGCCGAACCGCCATGCCCCCTCGATCACCGCGTTCGATGCCGCGAACCAGGTCATCGCCTCCATCGCGGCACCCGCCCACGCCGGCGAGGCGCCGACGGTCACGACGTCTGCCTATGACAACGCGGGTCGCCTGACCTCGGTCACGGTCAATGCCATTGCGGGTGCGGGCACCGGCGCCGCCGATGTCAACCTCACGACGACCACGACCTATGACGCGCTCGGTGATCGGATCAACGAAACGGATCCGACCGCTGTGGTCACCCATTACACGTACGATCGGGGCGCCCACGTCGTCGGCTCGACCCTCAACTGGGACGGCGTCGGGCTCAACGTGACCGCCACGACCAATGTCACGTCGCTCGTCGGCTACAACGACCGGGGCGAGACGACGGTCATCTGTGCCGCGGCCCAGGTCCAGGCCGATGGCTGCAATCCCGCCACCGGCGCCGCGCTCGTCGACGGCTGGCGGTACACGTACGACGCCGCCGGCCACGTGGCTACCGACACCCCGCCGGCCAACGCCGGTACCGCGCTCGTGACGACGACGAACGCCTACGACACGGCCAACGGCGGCGGGCGGCTTGTCAGCTCGTGCGACGCGACGTCGGGCGGCTGCGCCACCCCCGCCCGCCATACCGACCTCGGCTACGATGAACTCGGCCGGCCGACGTCGTCGATCACCTACCTCGGGTCCGGGACCGGCACGCCCAAGCTCCGGACGGTCACGACGTATGACGGGGCAGGAGAGCGGACCGCGCTCGACTATTACGAGAACGGCTCCGCCACGACAACCGACGCGCTCACCTTCGGCTTCGACAGCCTGGGGCGTGAGACGACGATCGTCCGCGCCGGGAGCCCGGTCACGACCACCGTCTTCAATCCGGACGGCGCACCCGCCACCCGGATTGACCATGCCATCAGCTCGACGGCACTCGCCTTTGCCTACGATCTGCGCGGCAACCTCGTGAGCACGACGAGCCCGCTCTTGGGCGGCGCGGTGACCGAAACGTGGCGCCTCGACGGGCTCCTCGAATCGCGGTCCTGGCCGACCGGCACGAACGCCGGCACGTTCACGTACGACGGCGCGAAGCGCCCGACCCATCTCGCGGAGACAACGTCGGGCGCCAACCTCGCGGTGTTCGACCGGACCTACGACCGGAATGGCACCGTCGGGTCCGAGACCCAGACGATCACGGGGCTCACCGGCGATGTCGCAGCCGGATCGCAGACCTTCACCTATGACCCGCTCCGGCGGATCACGGGCGCCACCCTTGCCGGGTCCGGCGCGACCAAGTCGTACACCTACGATGCCAATTCCAACCGGATCACCGCGACCGAGGGCGGCGTCCTCGCCGCGACGACGTACGATCGGACCGGTGTCCAGCGAAGCCTGACCGTGGATGGCTACACGGCAACCTTCGTCGCCGACGCGTACGGCAACCTGACGAGCTCGTCCGTCCCCACCCCGCTTGCGGCCGACACGACCGCACCGACGACGCCCACCGGTCTCGGCGCCACCGCAAACGGCGCCGGTCGGATCGATCTCGCCTGGACGGCCGCGACGGACGCCGTCGGCGTCACCTCGTACGCGATCTATCGAGGCGGTGTTCAGGTCATGACCGTGGCCGGCAGCGTGACGGCCTGGAGCGATCGATCGCTCAACCCATCGACCACCTACAGCTACACCGTGAAGGCCGTCGATGCGGCCGGCAACCAGTCCGGCGCCTCGAGCGCGGCCAACGCCACGACCGCTGCCGCCGGCAGCGGGGGCGGGGCCATCACGTATATCCAGGACGCCGGCAACCAGATCACCACCGCGGCGACGTCGATGACCGTCACCCTGCCTGCCACACCGGTGGCCGGCGATGCCCTTATCGCGACGGTCGGGATCAACTTCTCGACCGTCAGCGTCACCTCGATCACCGGTGGCGGCGGGACCTGGGCCCCGGTCGTCACGAAGGCCGGTACCGGCACCGCCACCGAGACCTGGGCCGCCCTCAACGTCGCGGGCGGCGGCTCGACGACGATCACGATCACCTTCTCTGGCTCCGCCAAGGGCGCCGCCTCGGTCGCGGAGTTCAGCGGTATTGCGCAGGCCTCGGCCGTCGATGCCACGGGATCGGTGACCGGCGGCAGCACGACCGCGGTCAGCTCAGGCAACGCCACGACGACGAACGCGACCGATCTCGTGGTAGCCGCCGTCGGCTGGCGGACGGGGGCGGCCCCGACGACGAGCCCAGGCTCGCCCTGGACGAACCTCGCCGATCAGGTAAACAGCTCGATCAGCAACGCCACGGCCTGGCAGATCACCTCGGCCACCGGCACGTACAGTGCCGCCTGGACCCTGGGCGCCTCGACCCCCGGGTACGACGGCACGATCGCCGCGTTCAAGCGAGTCGCCGGTGGTGACACCACGCCGCCCTCGGTCCCGACCGGGCTCGCCGTCACCGTCGCGACGAGCAAGCAGCTCAACCTCAGCTGGACGGCCTCGACCGACAACGTCGGGGTCCAGGGCTATCGCGTCTATCGGGATGGAGCCCTGGCCGCGACCGTCGGCACGAACGCCTTCGCCGACACCGGTCTTGCCGGTGGCTCCGCCCACACGTACACCGTCGCCGCGCTCGATGGCGCCGGTAACGCGAGTGCCCAGAGCACCACTGCCGCCGGCACCACCACCGCCCCGGTCCGGACCAC
>SCTE01000374.1 GCA_004298915.1 Chloroflexota bacterium
GGTCGACAGGCCACCCACGGCCGTCGACCGGGTCGGCGGGTACGCAACGGGCCTTACTCGAACTTGATCGAGTCCGCGATCTGCTGGATCTCGCGATCGAGCGCGTCGTTCGGCTGGTCCTGGTCGCTGTAGAAGGTGAACGTCCGGCCGCCGCCCAGGTCGACGAACCGCACCTTGATGATGCTCTGGAGGGTGTTCGGATAGAGGGACCCGTCGCCGAACAGCCAGAACTTGTCGATGGCACACGGGATGTCCGGATGGAGCGTCAGCACGACCTCCTTGCCGGGGCGGCCGCCGATCGAGACGTCGGTCGGCTCGGACGCGTCGGTCCCCGGAATCTTCGTGACCGCGGTCGCCATATCGACGATCGACGAGCCGGCCGGCATCGTGACCCCCGTGCAGGGGTCGGTGCTGACGGAGTGGATCGCACCCATCATCCAGACCCAGGCGCCGTCAGCCGAGGGGAACGTTCCCCTGAATATGACGCCGTCGAAGTCGGCTGACCAGCCCGATGTCGGCAGGTCGAAAGTGAACGCGAGGCGACGCTTGTCGCACGGTGTGCCATGAGGGTCGCAGAGGGTCAGGTTCGCCGACACGGGGCCGCTGGCCAGACTGCCCCGGGGCCACGCCAGGGCGGCGGTGGACGGCGAGGACGTCGTGCTGGGGAGAACGGATGGCGACGGCGAGGGGGTAGGCGTGGCGGCAGGGCCGCCGATGCCCCGGCCGCCGACGAGATTGATCCCGACGATCGCGATGACCACCACGGCGGCGGCGGCGATCCCGAGCTTGAGGTAGGTGTTCATGATGTCGAAGAGCCTCCCCGGGTCGATGGCGACCCGTTGACGTGTTCGGTCGATTTCGGAGCGAACGGCGTCATAGGTCCGATCGGGCAGGTCCGTCAGGCCCTCGTCGAGGAAGGCTCGAATGATCCGATCGGGATCGCGTGGCGTCGTCATGCCAGTCGCTCCTGGGATGTCGCCGGTGTCCGGGCGTCGGCCTCGAGGCTTGCCCGAAGTGCGGCCGTGGCGTAGTGCAGACGGGACTTGACGGTCCCGATGGGAACTCCGAGTCGCTCGGCCACCTCGCTGGGCGAGAGGCCGACGTAGTAATGGAAGACGAGGACCGCTCGCTGCTCGAGGGTAAGCCGTCTCAGGGCTCGCTCGAGCTGGTCGCGATCATCGACCGTGAGGATCTCGCCGGAATCGGACGCACGATCGACCGGGAGAACGCGAATCTGGACGAGCCAACGACGGCCGCGCCTGGCCTCGGCGTAGCAGGCATTGGTGAGAATCCGGTGGAGCCACGGTTCGAAGCGATCCGGATCGCGGAGCGTCCGAAGGTCCCGCCAGGCGATGATCAGTGCGGCCTGGACAGCGTCCTCGGCCAGGTCAGCGTCACGCAGGATCCGACACGCGATCGCCATGCACCGGTCGCCGACAGAACGAGCGAGGGCATCAAAAGCTTCGCCATCGCCCGACCTCGCACGATCTACGAGGGTTCGCAGCACCTCAACTCCCGTGGGTTGCCCCCCACGTCTGTGCGGGGTCACCTGGTAGATGATTCCCGGTGGCGCTGCGGTTCA
>SCTE01000042.1 GCA_004298915.1 Chloroflexota bacterium
GATGCGACCCGCCTGCGCCGGACCGCTGAGCGGGCGGGCTACCGCGTGGACGCGGTCGCGGCCCCCGCTCCGCGCAGGACGAGGCCGCGGTAGCCAGCGACGAACCCGGCCTCGAGGAGCCCCGCCCGGTGCGGCCATTCGGCCACCGGCAGTCCATCGACCTTGGTGATCAGCAATTCGCGCTCGCGGCCGGGGCCAACCAGAACGCGCAGGGCCGCGGCTGCCGCCCGTCCGACGCTCGCGTCATCGAACGCCGGCAGCGTCTGGAGGGTTCGCCCGCCGCGCTCCAGGTAGAGCGCGGCCACGCCATCGACGAGGACGACGAACGCCCCGGCCGCGCGCTGGAGCGGGCGACGGTCGCCCGGGCCGCGTCGTGGCCATGGGAGCGCCGCGCCGTACGGGTTGGCCGGATCGGCGGCCGCCAGGACGTGGATCGCGGCCGCGGTCGAGCGTTCCGCCGACGGGTCCCGCACGGACCGGAGCCGGTCGATCGCGCCGGACAGCGCGAACTGGGCCGCCCCGAGCCCCTCGACGAAGTAGCCGCGCCGGATCCGACCGGCATCCTCGAGCGCTCGCAACACCGGGTAGACCCCCGCGAACCCGCCCGTGACGTCCTCGGCCACGACCGCGTCCCGGACGAGGATCCCGTGCCGGTCGAGGAGCGCGAGGGACGTGGCGTGGAGCCGTTCCGTGGGTGATCCGGCGGCCTCGGGCGGCGGAACGAGCGACCAGCGGCCCGCGGCCTCGGGTGGCCCGAGCGCGGTGAGCCGCCCCGCGCGGGGACGCGCCGCGGAGCTCGCCGGCCGCTTCCAGCGCAGCGCCCGGAGCGGCGCGAAGGTGTCGTTGGTGACCTCGCCCGCCCAGACGAGGTCCCACAGCGCATCGAGGACCTCGCGATCCCGTCCCCCGCCGGCCGCCCCGAACAGGTCCCGGTAGAACGACGCCCCGTGGGCGGCGAGGTGCTCGCGGATCGCGACGTGGCGGCGACCATCGACCGCCGGACCAGGATCCGGGGCGCCAATGGGGCGCAGGCTCTCGCGGCCTGGCCGCGTGAGGACGATCCGTCCGTCGTCGCGGCCGAGCGTGCCGCGGCCGACCCAGGCCACTTCGCCCAGCGCGCCCAGTTCATCGAGCAGGCGCGGCTGGTAGCCCGGCACGCGGGCCGGCAGGACATCACGTTCCAGGACCGAGGCCGGGATCGCGACGCCGGACAGCTGGTCAACCACCGCGGCCAGGCGCTCCAGGGCCGCCGAGCCGCGGAGCGGCGCTTCGGACGCGTCAACGGCCGCGACGCCCTGCCAGGCGGGCAGGAACCGCGCGAGCGCGGCAGGTTCCACGGGTTCCACGGCATGTCGGAGCCTCGCCAGCGATCGGCGACGGAGCTGCCGCAGGACCTCCGGGTCGCACCATTCACGCTCGCTGCCACCGGGCCGGAACTCGCCACGGAC
>SCTE01000375.1 GCA_004298915.1 Chloroflexota bacterium
TCAACCAGGAGTTGCGTGCCGTCGGGGGACCAGTCGGGATGCTTCTGCTGGCCGCCTGGAACGGCATCGAGGGCGAAGAAGTCGCCTGTGCCGTCTGGCCGGATCAGGTGAACGGCATGGGCCCCGGCGCGCTCGGGGGTGCGGTTCTGATACGCGATCCACGCCGCCCCTGCATCGAGGGGCGCGCGGGCGATCGTCGCCGCGGGTGAACTCGAGACGACCGGCGTCGACGTTTCTCGTGGCAGCTCAGGCGTTCCGATCGTGCTGGCCGATGGGGCAGGGGCAGCAGAGCTGCACCCACCCGCGACCATCGACAACAGCGCAAGGGCTACCGCACGCGCGGCCCACCACGAATTCGTGCGCATCGCAAGCGCCCTCCCTGTGCCCGACGGCCGGAATGGCCGTTTCATGGAGGTACTGACTCGAGGACGGAGCGTGGTTACAAACCGGTTCGCTCTTGCCGTGTCCGCACGAAGGCGCCCGCTTCGAGGAACAGGTTGATCCAGATCTCGTCCGGCACGCCGCGCGTCGGCGGGATCGTGGTGTCAATGAGTCGGAGGTGGAGCCGATCACCATCGACGACTGGTCGATACGCTGCCCGGCCGGTGTTCAGGATGGGCCGAAGCTCGAACCTGTCCTTCGTCACGCGGCTCGACCCGTGATCGAGGCGGAAGCCGTCGTCGCGGTGGAGGCGGTACGCTCCGTCCGCGATCGCCAGTTCCCAGCGGCCGCCGCGGCCGTCGAGGTCTTCATCGAGGATCGGGCCGATGTGATGGCCGGCTCCGATGCGTCGAAGGTGGGCTGCAATGGCATCGGGCGACCACGATCGCTCGGACACCCATTCGCCCGTGAGCCCGGTCAGCCGCTCCGCGAGGAGGCGCCGTGCTCGGAACAGGAGAACCTTGGCCGCCGCCTCGCTGCAGCCGATACGCTCGGCGACTTGCGCGATCGGTCGGTCCTCGAAGTGGTGGAGCCAGACGGCCGCCGCATGTCGATCCGGCAACTGCAGGATTGCGGCTGCGACATCGAGGTCTGGACGTGCCTCCGGCTCGATGATGGCCTGTGACCGTTCGATGGCCGCGCGGCGGTGCTCACGGGCCGCCCGACGACGTGCCATGCGAAGGGCCACGAACCGGACCCAGGCCGCCGGGACGTCGAGATTCGCGACCGAATCCCACCGATCGGCAGCGACCACGAACGCTTCCTGGGCAACATCCTCGGCGTCCGCGCCAAGTTGACCGCGCACCGCGGAAACAACGCGGCCGAACTCACTCCGATAGAACTCGGTGAACTGAGGATCGCCCCAGGTTGGGTTCATCGGCCTGCCGTCCCAAGTGCCTTCCTGTGCCGGTTGGCACGACGATACGCGCCGCCGTGTGGGCCGCCAAGCCCTGATTGGGCGTCCGGTAGGCGTGTCATGCCACGATCGATGCTCAAAGGGCGGGAGGCCCCGCGCGTCGAAGGCGCGACGCCATCTCAGCCCAGCGCGGCCCGCAGGGCTGAATCGAGGTCGGCCCACAGGTCCTCGACGTTCTCGATGCCGACCGACAGGCGACACAGGGTTGGTGCCACGATCGAGGCGTCGCCGGCGTAGCGCGCACGGCGCTCGATCAGCGATTCGACGCCGCCGAGGCTCGTGGCGTGCGTGATGAGGCGCAGTCGAGCGAGGAACGCGTCGGTCTGCTCGATCGTGCCGGCCACCTCGAACGACAGCATCGACCCGCAGCCGTTCGGCAGGACCCGTGCGGCGCGTTCGTGCTGAGTATCCCCGTCCAGGCCCGGATAGTGGACCCGCGTGACCGCGGGGTGTGACGCGAGCCTGCGCGCCAGGTCCGCCGCGGACGCTTCGGCCCGGTCGAGACGGACGGCCAGGGTTCGGAGGCCGCGCAGGGCAAGGAACGCGTCAAAGGCGCCCGGGATGGCCCCGTGGTCGTGGCGGTACGTCGCGAGGAACTCCCCGTGCCGAGCATCCCTGCAGACAGCGGCGCCGAGCAGCAGGTCGGAGTGGCCACCGATGAGCTTCGTGGCCGAGTGGAGGACGATGTCGACACCGAGCTCGAGCGGGCGCTGGCGCAGCGGTGTCGCGAACGTCGCATCCACCACGGTGAGTGCCCCTCGTGCCCGCGCACCCGCCGCGATGGCCGCGACGTCGGCGACGACGATCAGCGGATTGGCGATCGACTCGACCCAGACCATGTCGGCGCCGTCGGCGGCCGCGACGACCGCATCGGTGTCGTCGGGCGCGACGGTACGAACGGACAGGCGGCCATCGGCCTGCATCAGGTCGAACACGTTGCGGACGCCGTGGTAGGCCACGGACGCGAGGACGACGGTGCCGCCCGCGGGCACGATGGCGGCGATCGCGGTGGCCGCGGCCATGCCCGAGGCGAAGGCCACGGCGTGCCCTCCGTCCAGTGCGCCGAGCGCCGTCTCCAGGGCGCCCCACGCGGTGTTCCCGTCCCGGCCGTACTCCGGGTTCGAGTCATGCACGTACGTCGAGCTGAGGGTGATCGGCGGGTTCATCGGCGCACCGGCCACGCGCGCGGGCCGACCGGCCTGCACGGCAACGGTGTCGGCCGACCAGGCCCGATCGAGGTCCACGGACGCGGGATACCGGCGCTCGGTCATATTCAGGCTCCGAGAAATGGTGGGAGGCGTCGAATGCGGTGCCGCGTCATCTTGACGGCTCGGCTGCGAGCCCGCCAACTCGCCGGCATCCGCCGGCAGCGGCGGGTCGTCAGCCGCTCCCGAGGTTCTTCGCGATCAACACGATCGCCGGGCCGATCACGACGAGGAACAGCGCCGGGAACACGAGCAGCAGGACCACGAGCCCGAGCCACCGATTTCCGTTCGAGCGCTCGATGGCGACGGCTGCGGCGACGCTGAGGCCCGCCGCAGCGACGATCAGGATCCACCCCAACGGGATGCCACCGACCGCAACGGCAGGGTCCCCGAGTGGCTCGAGAAAGCCCGGAGCGGCGATCAGGACATAGACCAGGAACCAGATCGGTCCAAGGCCGACCGTGACCGCGAGGATCCGGCGTTCTCGATGCGACGAGACCGGTTGCGTCATGCCAACTCCTCCATTGACGGCGACTTCGATCGCAATCCCTGTGGACGCGCTCGGCCCGTCGTCGTCTGGCGGCCCACATGTCGGGCACGTCGACGATACTGCGGGTGCGCTCGGACGGTGACGGAGGTCCCGGAACTGGAGCGCTGCACGTTCTCAAAGGACCTCGTGAACCGCGACTTTGCGCCCCAGGATGTCCTCGATGCCGCCCATGCGCGGTCCGCTGC
>SCTE01000376.1 GCA_004298915.1 Chloroflexota bacterium
GGATCAGCCATGCGCAGATGCGGTGTCGTGCATGGCCCGATGCTAGCGGCCCGGCGGCGGATGCGGTCACTCGCGGTCACTCGCGGTCACTCGCGGTCTCGTCGCCGAGCGGCTACGCTCCGTCCGTGAAGCCTCGCAGGTTGCTGCGCGCCGCCATCCGACTGGCCATCCGGGGTGCGTTCGGCGTGCTGGTGCTTGCCATCGCGATCGGCAGCGCCGGCATCGTGGCGCTGTGGTCCCATCCGCCCGGAACGGAGGCGCGGGCCGAGCTGACCTGGGCCGGCGACACGAAGCTTGGCGCCTCGCTCGATGCGGCGCAGTCCGACCTGACGGCGATCGCCGCCGACACGGATCGGCTGGCGGTCCTGGCGCGCGGGGCGATCGGATCGCTGACGGCCGATGACCAGGCGCCGTTCGGCGAGGCGCTGTCCCAGGGAACGACGGTCGCCAACGCCATCGAGGCAGACTCCGCGGCGCTCCGCCAGACCCTTGCCGACCTCCCCGGCGCCGAGCCCACGGATGCCCTGGCCTACGGCGCCGATCTCCTCGCGAGGCGTTCCGACTTGATTGCCGCGCTCGACGCGACGCAGGGCCTGGGGCGATCGTGGGTCACGCTCACGGGCATAAGCCTCGAAGCGTCCACCCTGATCTCGCTCCTTGCGGCCCACGATTCGACGGTCGCGGCGGCGGCGGCGCAAGGTCGTGCGACGGACTATGTCGGCGCCCTCGCGACCCTCGATTCGGCCATCGCCCGGCTCGACGACGCGCTGACGATCCGGAACCGGCTGGCGAACACGACCGACGTCGAGACGCTCGATGACTGGATGGGTCGTAATCGGGTCTACGACCAGGCCCTGATCGCGCTCTATTCAGCGCTCCGCGGTTCCGGCGGGGTCATCGATGACGCGGTCCGGGCTGCCTTTCGTGAGGAAAGTCGGGCGAGGGCCGATCTCCCGCCGGACACGCGTGGGCTGGTCGTGATCCTCGCGGATATCGGCCGGGGCGGGTTGAACCAGGCCGTCATCGCGATCGACCAGGCACGTGCGCGCCTCAGCCTCGCCCTCGACAAGATCACCTCGCTCGGCGGCGTCGGCCCGGATGCGGCGAGCCCGACGGCGAGCCGCCCGGTTGGGCGGGTGCGAGCCGCCGCCTGACCTCGCGGGCGGGCAGTCGAGGCCCCATCGGCCTGCGATACACTCGGGTTCAACACATCGGCCCCTCCCGGCACGTTCGGAGCGGCCTTCCGGGAGGTAGTGATTCGTGCGCGTGCGCGTGACAGTCGATCAACCATGGGACATCCCGGGCGACGTCCTGGTCGTGCCGATCGCCGGGGACGCCGACTGGAGCGGCCCGCTCGGTGAGCTCGATCGACGCTCGCGAGGCGAACTGCGAGCCCTCGAGGCCTTCGGCGAACTTCGGACCAAGCGCTTCACCTCGGCACTCGCGGCGGCCGGCGATGTCAGGGCCCAGCGGATCCTGCTCCTCAGTGTCGGGCCGGCCGATCGCCTCGATCGCGAAACCGTCGTCCGATCCGCTGCGGCGGCGATGCATCGCCTGTCGGGACGGCACGCGAAGTCGATGGTCTTCTGGCTCGAGCCGCTCATCGGCGCGATGGATGCCGACCTCGAGACCGTCACCGCACTCGTGGCGCGCGGGGTCGTCGAGGGCAGCTACGACCCGGCGACGATCTATCGCGACAACGTCAAGACCGCCCCGCCGGTCCTCGACGACCTGACCCTCGTGGCACCTGCCTCGGCCAATGCGACCGCCCTGACCGCGGCCGCGACGCGTGGCCAGATCATCGGAGAAGGAGCGAACCTCGCCCGGACCCTCGCCAATCGCGCGTCGAACGACGTCAGCCCCGAGGTCCTGGCCGAGGAGGCCTGGGCGCTCGGCAAGGAACACGGGCTGTGGGTCGACGTCATCGGCCCCGAGAAAGCCACCGAGATGGGCATGGGCATGTTCATGGCCGTCGGGCGCGGCAGCGACAACCCGCCCCGGATGATCGTCATGCGCTCCGGCAAGAAGGGTGAGCGTGATGCCCTCGACCGCCACCTGGCCATCGTCGGCAAGGGCGTCTGCTTCGATTCGGGCGGGATCAGCATCAAGCCATCCGATCGGATGGAAGAGATGAAGATGGACAAGACCGGCGCGTGCACGGTGATCGCGGCCATCGCGACCGTCGCGAGGCTCGCCCCGGGCACGCCCCTGCTCGCGGTCGCGCCCGCGGTCGAGAACATGCCGGGGCCGCATTCGACGCGCCCCGGTGACCTGGTCAAGGCACTCAACGGCAAATGGGTCGACATCACGAACACCGATGCCGAGGGTCGCCTGATCCTGGGCGATGCGATGACCTATGCCGAGCAGCTGGGCGCAACCCACCTCGTTGACGTCGCGACGCTCACCGGGGCGGTGTCCCGAGCCCTCGGCGACATGGTGGCCGGCGCGTTCGGCAATGAGCAGGCCTGGACGGACGAGGTCCTCGGTGCCGGCTCGCGCGCGGGTGAACGGTTCTGGCAGATGCCGATGGTCGAGGACTACTGGGTCGACATGGAGTCGTGGTACGGCGACATGATCAACAGCGGCAGCGGCGAGGGCGGCCTCATCAAGAGCGCCCTGTTCCTCCGCGAGTTCGTCACCAGGCCATGGGTCCACCTGGACATCGCCGGGACCGCCTACTACACGAAGACCAAGCCGTTCGCGGCGCGCGGGGCGAGCGGCTCGTCGCACGCCACGCTGGTCGAACTCGCCCTCGCCGGAGCCCGGGCCGGGTGAATCCGGCAGAGCTCGGCTGAGCGCCGCCGAGAGCGCCCGATGACGTCGCTCCTGGTCGTTGCGCTCGTGGCGGGTGGCGCCTGGGGCCTGGTCGCGGACCGGATCGCGGCCCGCTGGCCTGCCCACGAGGATGGATCGGTCCGGGGCACGGACTGGCGAACCGCGGCGGTCGTCCTCTTCGGCGCCCTGGCACCGGCCCTCGTGGTCCTCAAGTACGAGCAGGAGCCCGGCGCGCTCGCCTACGTGGGGCTCCTCGTCCTCGCGCTGACGCTGCTGTTCGCGACGGATCTCGACCAGCGCCTGCTGCCCGACGTCATCACGCTGCCGATCGTCGCCTACGCGCTGGTCGGCTTCGTGACCGGGATCGGGCCGTTCGTCCGCTCGCCGGGCGACCTCCTCGTGGCCGCGATCGTGGCCCTGGCTGTTCCCGTCCTGCTGTTCGTCGTCGCGATCCCGTTCGGAGCCGGCGCCATCGGGATGGGCGACCTGAAGCTCCTGTTCGGAATCGGGTTGCTGGCGGGAGCCATCCGGCTCGTGGCGACGGTCATCGTCGGCGCCCTCGCCGCTGCCGTCGGGATCGTCGTCCTCCTCGTCCTCCGGCGGATCACGCTCAAGAGCTACGTGCCGTACGGGCCGTTCCTGATCATCGGCACGGTCTGGGCGCTGACGGTGTCGAAGGCCATCTGATCTCGCCCGCGCGAGCGCGCAGGCCCCCGATCGGGTTCGGTCGTGACAGGGTGGGGTATGATCCGGCCGTTGCCGGTAGTCGTTCCAACGTGGTGCCCAACGTGGAGCGGCGGTCTCACCCGGCGAGCGAACCGAACGCGAAACCTCGCACGCGACGGAGATCGTTCGCACGATGACGACGCCACTCTTGCGCCGCCGAACGCCTGACCAGCGGGGCTGGTCCCGGCCGATCCACCGCGGGCCGGGCCGCGGCGTCCTGCTGTTCCTGGTCATGACGACACTCCTCGGCGGCGCCTTCGTCGCGACACCCGTCCGCCCGGTGTCGGCCGATGCCCTGTCCGATGCCATCGCGAAGCAGAAGGCCCTCGAGGCGCAGATCGCGAAGCAGAAGGCGCAGGTCACGAACCTGACCCGCCAGCAGAAGGCCCTCGCGACCGCCCTCGCCTCGACGAAGTCGTCGCTCTCCAAGGTCAACGCCGACCTCGCGGCCGTGCGGGCTGAAGTGGTCCAGGCCACGGTCGCCGTGGCCACAGCGCAGGCCCAGGTCCAGGCCCTCGATGCCCAGGTTGCCAAGCTCGACCTCGAGCTGTCGGATCTCGAGTCGCGCGAGTCGCGCAAGCTCGACGAGCTGGCCGCCCGCAAGGCCCTCCTGGCCGACCGGATCCGGCAGGCGTACGACACGGATCGGACCTCGATGCTCGAGACCTTCCTGTCCGGCGAGACCTTCACGGACATCCTTGCGGAGGTCTCCTACCACCTCGATTTCGCGCAGCAGGACCGGGAGCTCGCCGAGCAGATCGTCGCTGACCAGAAGGTCCTTGCCGTGCTCCACGGGACCGTCGAGGCGACCCGGGCCCAGACCGACTCGCTCAGGACGGCCGCGACGGCCCAGCACGAGCAGCTCCGCACGCAGCTCGCGTCGCTCGCCGATTCCCAGGCCCGGCTGGCCGCCCTGGAGAAGGAGACCAAACGGCTCCTGGCCCTCCAGCAGGCGGCCTATGCGCAGATGGCCAGGGACAAGACCAGGCTGGCCGCGGCCATCATCGCCAGCGAGAAGGCCGAGGCGGCGCTCCAGCAGCAGATCGACAGGATCGTCGCCGAACGGGCGAAGGGCGGGTCCATCCCGTCGATCTACAACGGCACGCTCGACTGGCCGATGAGCGGGACGGTCACCCAGGAGTTCGGGTGCACCGGCTTTGCGTGGGAGCCACGGGTCGGGAACTGCGCCCACTTCCACAAGGGCATCGATATCGCCGCTCCGCTGTACACGCCCATCCGTGCCGCCGGCCCTGGGGTGGTGGTCTTCGCGGGGCCCAACCCGTACGACCCTGTCCCGAAGGCGTGGATCGTGGTCATCGCCCACTCGTCGGAGCTCGTGACGTGGTACGCCCACGTTGACAACAAGGCCCATCCGCCGCGAGTCAAGGCAGGCGATTCCGTCGTGGCCGGGCAGATCATCGCGTATGAGGGCATGACCGGACGGACCACGGGCCCGCATCTCCACTGGATGGTCGAGTTCCGCGACACCTTCGTGAACCCCCGCCTGTTCCTGTAGGCCCGGTCTCGGGCCGGGAGCCGATCCGCACGGGACGTGGCGCCGGCGCCCCGATCCAACCGGCGATCCACGGACTGAACCCGGTGCTACGATCGAACCAGCCGCACCACGGCAAGCTCAGCTGAGGAGATGCGCGTGAAGCGAACGCTCGCGATGGTCCTGGCCGGCGGTGAAGGCGAACGCCTGTCGATCCTGTCCTCGGTCCGGGCCAAGCCCGCCGTCCCGTTCGGCGGCAAGTACCGGATCATCGACTTCACGCTCTCCAACTGCGTGAACTCCGACATCAACGACGTCGTGGTCCTGACCCAGTACAACCCCCGGTCGCTCAACGACCACATCGGGCTGGGCCGTCCGTGGGACCTCGACCGGGCGAAGGGCGGGATCAAGCTGCTCCAGCCGTACATCGCACGCGGCCGCGTGGCCGAGTGGTACCGCGGCACGGCCGACGCGGTGCTCCGCAACCGGAGCATCCTCGAGCACTCCGATGCCGACATCGTCCTGATCCTCGCCGGCGATCACATCTACAAGATGGACTACACGCCGTTCATCGCGGCGCATCGACGCAAGCGCGCCGACGTGACGATCGCCGTCCGACGTGTGCCGCTGGCCGAGGCGACCCGGATGGGCATCCTGGCCATGGACGAGACCGACCGGATCACGGAGTGGCAGGAAAAACCGAAGCAGCCCAAGAGCGACCTCGCCTCGATGGGCGTATACGTCTTCTCGCGCAAGACGCTCCTCAAGTGGCTTGACGAGGAGCTGACCGACTTCGGGACCCATATGATCCCGGCCATGCTCGAGGCAGGAGCCCGGGTCTATGGCTATCGCTTCGCCGGCTACTGGCAGGATGTCGGGACCATCCAGTCCTACTGGGAGGCCAACATGGCGCTCCTCGTGGATCACCCCGAACTCGACCTGTACGACAAGGACTGGCTGATCCACACCAAGTCCGAGGAGCGCGCCCCGGCCAAGCTCGGGCCGACCGCCCAGGTCCATCGGAGCCTGATCAGCCACGGGTGCGTGATCGAGGGCACCGTCGTCAACAG